>DPLR01000073.1 GCA_003541895.1 Cytophagales bacterium
GTGAACTGTTCAAGTTCCACATTTTTAGCTTCCAATTTTACTTGATTTTTTATTATGGATTCTTGCATTTTTCTTTCAGTGATGTCGATCACTGAGGCAAGGACCATTTGTCCTTCTGGAGTTTCTATTGGATTTAAACCAACTTCAACTTGTATCTCAGATCCATCCTTTCTTGACGCAAATAGATCCCGGCCTGCACCCATAGATCTAACTGATGGAGTAGTAAAAAACAAATTTCTGTGATCGGGATGGTGCCCATGAAATTTTTCAGGAATTAAAGTTTCAATTTTATTGCCTATTAATTCTTTTCGTTCGAATCCAAAAAGTTTTTCGGTCTGATTGTTTACAAGGGTAATGACACCTTCTTTGTTTACAAGTATCATGGCATTGGGAGCTGCCTCCACTACCAGCCTGAAGCGCTCCTCCGCTTTTTTCCTCTCCGATATGTCAATAATGGAAGCCAAAACAAGAGTGCCATCAACAGTGATAACAGGATTTAACCCGATTTCTATCTGAAACTCCGTCATATTTTTGCGTATTGCAAATAACTCTCTTCCTGCACCCATTGCCCTTACTGTGGGAGTTGTGAAAAACATATTTCGAAACTCAGGATGATTATGATGATAACGTTCGGGAATTAGCACTTCAACTAATTGTCCAATTAATTCTGCTCTTGCATATCCAAAAAGTCTTTCAGTTTGATTATTTATATATGCAATCTTGCCTTCCTTATTAACAAGAACAATTGCATTCGGTGTAGATTCAACAATCGCTTGAAAAGTCAACTCTGAATATTTTGCTTGCTCTTTTTTCATAATTTTTTTTCTTTCTGATGTAAACTTTATCGTAGAGGTTGTGCTTGTGAAGTGGCGAAAATCTTAACGTTTTGTTACAATTTTTCAAGCACTTTTCTCATGTTCCTCGAATTCGTCCCTAGCCAAAGATCTCGCAGCATTTTGCATAACACTTGTGTTTATGCAATGGTGGGAATGGGGGGTTAAAAATGTAATGCAGCGAAACGTTAGACCAATTTAAGAAAATACTTTCAATACCTAAACTGATATTCGGCATTGCAGAAACACTTGTGTCAATTGCACAATTAGGTTTTTTGCTTTGCACGAAAAATATCTACGAAATTACTTCAGATGGGAGAATGATGAACGAACAATGCATGAACAATCCTATTTCTCATCAGAGTCACCTGTTTCAGGGACTCAATGTCATATGAATCGCAGCGTCACCGAGGCGTGTGGCACTGCGCGAAAAGAGGCAATCAGAGACCAGACCTAACAATCCTAAAGAGGGATTCAATTAATTCGTAGAGGAAATCATCAATCATACACACAGATTCAATTGATTCTCCGAGAAAACAGCAATCATGCAGAGTCATTCAATTGACTCAAGAAGAAAATAATCAATCATGCAGAGAGATTCAATTGATTCAAGGAAGAAATCATCAATCATTCAGAAGGATTCAATTGATTCTCCGGCAAATCAACAATCATGTAGAGTAATTCAATTGATTCACGGAGGAAAACAGCAATCATACCGCGGGAATGTCTGACATAATGGAAATGCATCATCCAATGGAAGCCCGACCCGAGCTTGAAACCCAATTCTGAGCGCCTGACGATTCGAGATCAAATTCATACTCTCAATTACACTCTGGCGCTTCAATAATTCGGAGAGCAGCCAGAGCGAAGAATCTCCAATAGGATGGAACTCTGATCGGGGGGATCCTTCGTTTCACTCAGGATAGGTTTCCGCTGTGGGAGTGTTCGCGAAGACACGAACCTTGATTAAAAAATATTTTTCAAAAAAAGGCAACCAAAAAAACAGAGCAAAGCGCTGTAACGAAAGCGCCTCTACCAGGTTGCTGCAAAAGTGTGTGCCAAGAAAAAATATATATTTTAAAAAATCACATCCTGCACAAAACAGCTGCGTACAACTACACAAAAGCAGATAGTTGTAACAGAAGTTAAGAGTGAAAGTTAAAGTGGATAGAAAACCCGAGTCAGAAATGTAAAACATGAAACTTGAAAACCGAAGCTTGAAACCTGAGACTTAAAACTCCCACCTCCTGGTGCACCTCTTCCGCCAGTCAATTGACAAACAACTAAATTATTAACCCGCAGCGAAGCGCTCAAGTGCATGTCGCGAATGCATGACCAGCGTGTAGCTGCACAACAAAAAAAATTATGAAAACAACAGTGAAAATGGGTTTATCACGGATGCCCATCGAAAAGAAAATCGTGAAAACAAGGTTCATCGTAACATCGATGACGGGCAATGCCAACTTCACCACACCGAGCCCATCGTTGGCAACCATTACTACTAATGTAAACGCGCTCGAAGCGGCCAGCATTGCAGCCAAAGGTGGCGGCAAAGATGAAACCGCCATCATGCACGCGAAAGAAGTGGTACTTGACTTGTCGCTGAAATTGCTCGGCTACTATGTGGAAGGCATCGCCAGTGCCTCTCCGGCCAATGCTGAGGCCATCATACTCAGTGCCGGCATGGACTTGAGAGGTAAGGGCGGCAACTTCGCACATGGGTTCGAAGTATCGGCCACTGGCAACGTGGGCGAAGTACGCTTACAACGTGAGGGCGTTAGTCACGGTACGTATGAATACCAGATGAGCATCGACATCAGCAATGATGCTAACTGGCAACGGATCTACAGTGGCACACATGCACGGATCGTGAAAAGCGGACTTGTGAGCGGCACCCGGTACTACTTCCGCGCAGCCAGCATCGACAAAAACGGCCTGAGCCCGTGGAGTTCGGTGAAGACGATGATCGCCTTGTGACTGACACACAGTAAATAAAAACCCTCGCAGTAGCTGCGGGGTTTTTTTGTTTTTAAACAAGGTAAGATAAATGAACTCAAAGGCACGCTAACCCCATCCTACACTCCTACAACTTTATTCACCGAATGCGCGACTCACCAAATACTCTTCGTTGACAATCCGTGCTCGCGCATCTAAAGCGGATAACGCTGCGCGTTATCCGCAACATCTTGGTTGCCCCGCATGGCGCGGCAACCTTAAACCGCGCACCTACACTTTTAGCCAAAGTAATGAACGCCTTGTTGCGCGTATGTCACAACCTTTCTTCTTTGCGTGTGTCCTTACTTCGTTGGTTAACTAATTTACTTAAAGAGATTATCATCTGAGTACATCCAAAAAAATACAATCATGAAGTCATATTTATTTTCACCGATCATTGTGCTGCTATTGCAAACAAGAATCTCTCAAGCACAGGATTACAAGAACATAGTACTTGAAGGAGCGGGCATCCGAGGCATTGCCTACACTGGCGCAATTAAATACATGGAAGAAAAAAACATGATCAAACCAATGGAACGCGTAGCCGGAACCTCGGCCGGTGCTATTGCCGCACTTGCTATTTCGTTGGGCTACACTAGTGATGAAATGGAACGTTTGATCTTCAACACTAAACTTCAAAAATTTAACGATGGCGGATTCTTTTTCATTGGCGGCATTGCACGATTGAATCGCAACTTCGGATGGTACAAAGGCAACGCGTTTACGCACTGGTTGGAAGAAATAATTGCCGCAAAAACCGGAGACGCCAACATTACATTTCAAGAACTTCACGATCGCAAATTCAAAGATCTGTACGTAACGGGAACAAGTCTTAACAATCAAAAACTGATTGTGTTTTCATACGAGACTTATCCTACCATGAGGGTAAAAGATGCGGTTAGAATAAGCATGTCTATTCCGTTGTATTTTGAAGCGGTGATCATCGATTCTGCCGGCAACGTTGTGAACAAGAAAAACCCAACGGGAAAGTTGGATATCATGGTCGATGGAGGAATGATTGGGAATTTTCCCATCTCCGTTTTTGACACCTACACGTTTATTGGCAAAGATTCGGTTCGCCTCGCAAACATGTCAACGATTGGTTTAAGAATTGACACGCCAAGTCAAATTCAATATGATCTAATGAAACATCAACTGGCACCCATTCCGATAGGTAGGTTTAAAAATTATATCAGCGCACTTTATAATTATACGATTGAAAATCTCAATCGCAATTCTTTGAGCAAAGAAGATTGGACAAGAACTGTATCAATCAGCTCTGGCGAAATTGGTCCAAAAATTCGAAAGCTTTCAAAAGATGAAAAAACCCAACTCATGAATAACGGATATCAAGCGGCAAAAAGATATATCGAAGGCAATTCAAGACGATAGTTTATAATTAGGAAACTCTCAGCAACAATTTTTGTTTGTCCTCCAAAGTTTGCGCCTGATGCGCGACTCTTAACCAATAATAATTTTAGTAATACCAAGCGGATGTACCTCTTATCAACATGTTTTCCAATGTTAGACACTTCAATCCTACAACGCCTAATCCGATTATGCCTATTTAATTCCCAGCATTAATTCTGTGTTTTCAATCCAAATTCCTAAATAAGGATTGTTGCTATCAACTCTTTTCGCCATCAAGAAAAACGTCTTATCAAATCTCATTTTCTTAGGTCTTGGATTCTCACCTTCAACTTCAACGGCAGGTTCCGAAAAAACAACTTCACCCGTTGCCTCACTATCAACTTTAGCACCTCTTTCGTCCAAGTTAAAAGCAGTTCGCTGAAAAGCTTTTGATATGGAAAAGACTAATGAATTTGAACTAAAACTTTTTCTCTCAATAGAGGGAAAGTTGGTTTCAATATTAAACAACAGCTTAGGTATTATCACCTCATCCTCTGCACTGATATTATATTTCCAATTATTAACAAATTGACTCTTCTCTTCACCAGCTTCAGCTATTTTCTTTTCAATATTTGCAACAATCAACTTCATTGAATTATATCTCTTTTGAGTCATGTATAAAATGATCTCGTGATCTTGATTTTCTGGCAAAACTTTAATAATGAAATCATTGTCACTTTCATAGTATACAATTTGAATCAACATATCCGCAATAGGATTGAACCCGATTGTTCCAAAAGAGGATACCTTCTTCCCACCAAAATCCAATTCATAATTATTTACAGGGAATGATTCGCGAAAACTCAATATTTTTTGAAGGGACGCTTTCAAAAAAATTGATTGACCATGTATTTGGTAAGAAGACGTGTACTCTTCCTTTTTAAGAGTGCTTTTGAATGACTCACTCTTGTTTAACAAATAGAGGTCACTCTCGATGCTGTCAGTCAAAATCGGTGACTTAAGAGCTTTTCTCATTTCATCCCAAGCAAGCAAGAACGTTGAACAATAAATGGAGTTTTTACCTTGTTGTAATTTATTCTCAAGAGTGGGAACAAATACAGTGTTCTCGAATTTGTTGAGGTCCTTTGCTTGAGGAAATTTATTCTGCGCATTACATAATTCAAGATTACACAATAGCACTACGATTAGTATCACTTTGTAACTATGCATTGAGATCTTCTTTATTGAAACTAACCTTATTTATCCAAAAGCTATCAAACTCTCTTCTCTTGACCAAGAGCAATAATTTTCTTAATTTGAACTCACAGATTAAACTTAAATTGTACTATCCCCTAATTTTTCAGGTTTATGAACATTTTTGTTGCTCGTTTAAATTTTAAGACCAGACGCGAAGACCTCGAAGCTGCGTTTGCCAAATTTGGTCAGGTAACTTCTGCTAAGATTGTGAAAGACCGCGACACCGGCCGCTCGAAAGGATTCGGCTTCGTTGAGATGGCCAACGATGAGGAAGGTCAGAAAGCCATTGCTGCGTTGAATGAAACGGAGCTTGATGGCCGCGCCATTGTAGTAAAGCCGGCCAATCCGAAAGCGCCAGGAGAAGCAAGGCCGGAATAGTTAATCCTCATTCCGATTTCAAAATAAAAAAGGCTGTCCTTTAGGGGCAGCCTTTGTGTTTTGATCAAAGTATAAATCAGTGCGCCATTTTATCCATCTCTATCGCTTTCTCTTTTCTGCGCTTTTCATCGATCGAAAATTTTCCGGCACGGAAAACCATAAAGACAATCAAGCCAAGCAATACCACTAGAGAAATCTCCAACTCCATGTGGTTTCCCAATGACATGTATCCTTTAGGTGCGTTCACCCAAAACACAGCACCCAACAAAATCGGGATTTGAACCAAGCACATAATCCGTGTGAGCAAACCCAACGCGATGAGCGGACCACACAACACGTGCGCAAACACTACATAATGAGCCATGGACACAGCGGCATAAGCCATGTTCACACCCTGAATAGTCATTTCCAAATCTTCTATGTGATTTAGAAAATCAAATCCTTTGTAGGTGATGTAACACCCAAGGATTACGCGAAAGATATCAAGCCAACCCGGGCGATGAGAATTGCCCCAGTCTTCGACTCTGGTAATCATATTCATAGCACAGGAATTTTAAAAATGTTGTACTACAAAGTTTACTAAATTTTGAGGAGAAAGGCTACTAAAATTAACTAAGATAAAGTGACGGCTGTTTCCCTACGATCTTTTTAAATATGCGATTGAAATTAGAAAGGTTATTAAAACCGGATTGATAGCACACGTCTTGCATGGTCAAATCTTTGTTGATCAATAAACGGCAAGCGTTGCTCACACGAACTTCGTTTAAAAAAGAGGTGTAGGTTTTGCGCGTGTGCAGTTTAAAGTAACGACAGAAAGCTTCCACAGAAAGGTTGGCTACGTCTGCTACTTCGTGTAAATAAATTTTTCGATGACTCTCTTTGAAAGTAAATTCCAAAATCGCGTTCATCCGTTTGCCTTCTTCCGATTTGTAATTGCCCGAAGGGTTTACCGACAAATATTTTCCCTTTGCATCTGCTAGTTTTTTCAACACCGATAAAAACAATATCAGTTTGTTCACTCCTTTGGCATTTCTCAATTCGTGGACCACAGAAATAATTTCTTCTTTCGGTTTACCCATCAATTGAACTCCGCGTGCCGAACGGCTCATGAATTTTCGCAAGGCCGATACTTCCTCCAATTGCCAGAAAGAAGTACCCAAATAATTCTCATTGAAATAAATAGAAACCGCCTTCGACTTCAATTTACATTTCGGTTGAAAATAAGTTACGTCACTTCTAAACACGTGCGGCTGGCCACTGCCAATAACAAACAAATCGCCCGGTGAAAAACGCCCCACGTAATCTCCGGCAATCAACGTCCCTTCGCCCTCTTCAATCCACATGATTTGAATTTCGGCATGCTGGTGCAATTGATCATAAAAATGTTTGTCTTGATCTAACTGCAAGCGAAACGCCTCATGCTTTACCTTCGGAACATTAAACGCGACAACTTTCATTTCATAAAAATACCAAATGTCAAAATAGTATCAGTATTGGATATTTTATAATTAAGATCAGAAATACGTTTCGTCTACTTTTGTAGTCTAAATCTTTTGACTATGGCCATAGAATGGAAAGGTGTTTTTCCCGCACTCACCACCAAGTTTACCGCAGATGATAAACTTGATTTTGCAACCTTTGAAAAAAATCTTCAAGCACAACTCTATGCTGAAGTTGACGGCATTATTTTAGGAGGGACGCTCGGTGAAGCAAGCGTACTAAGCAACGAAGAGAAATTTTCGCTCGTCAAATTTGCCGTTGAAAAAGCTGCAAGCAAAGTGCCGGTAGTGATGAACATTGCCGAAGGAAGCACACGCGAGGCTGTTCGCCAGGCAGACGAAGCAAAGAAAAACGGAGCCACGGGTTTGATGATGTTACCGCCCATGCGCTACAAATCAGATCACCGCGAAACAGTTACGTATTTCAAAACGGTGGCGGCATCCACCGATTTGCCGATTATGATCTACAACAATCCGGTCGATTATAAAATTGAAGTAACGCTCGACATGTTTGCTGAACTGGCTGAGCAAAAAAATATTCAAGCGGTGAAAGAATCTACGCGCGATGTATCGAACGTAACGCGAATGATCAATCAGTTTGGCGATCGTTTCAAAATACTCTGCGGTGTTGACACCCTTGCGATGGAAGAATTGCTCATGGGAGCGCACGGTTGGGTTGCTGGGTTGGTCTGCGCTTTTCCAAAGGAGACCGTGGCTGTCTATCAATTAGTGAAGCAAAGAAAAATAGATGAAGCACTCAAAATCTATCGGTGGTTTTTGCCTTTGCTCGAACTCGACATTCATCCGAAATTGGTTCAGTACATTAAACTAGCAGAGCAAGAAGTAGGAATAGGAACAGAACATGTTCGCGCTCCACGATTAACACTGGTGGGCGAAGAGCGAGAGCACATCTTAAAAATTATTCGCGATGGAATAAAGTCCCGACCTACTCTCTGAATTTCATGAAACGATTTTTTTGCATTGACGCGCACACCTGTGGTAACCCAGTGCGGTTGGTGGCGGGAGGTGGGCCACTTCTCGAAGGGAAAAACATGAGCGAGAAGCGTCAACACTTTTTGCGAGACTACGATTGGATCCGTAAGGGCTTGATGTTTGAACCGCGCGGTCACGACATGATGAGCGGAAGCATTTTGTATCCGCCATCGGATCCGGCCAATGACATTGGCGTATTATTTATTGAGACCAGCGGATGCTTACCGATGTGCGGACATGGAACCATCGGCACAGTCACGATCGCTATTGAAGAAGGATTAGTGATTCCAAAAACGCCCGGCATTCTCAACCTTGAAGTACCTGCAGGTTTGGTGCGCATTGAATACAAGCAAGAAGGAAAGAAAGTGAAGTCGGTGAAGATACGAAACGTGAAGGCCTACCTCGCTGCCGAAAATATCAAGGCCGAGTGTCCTGATTTAGGTGAACTGACATTGGATGTTTCGTACGGTGGAAATTTTTATGCCATCGTGGATGTGCAGAAAAATTTCAAAGGATTGGAAAATTATTCGGCCGACCAGTTAATCAGCTGGAGCCGTGAGTTGAGAAAAGATATCAATAAAAAATACACGTTCGTTCATCCGGAAAATTCTACGATCAATGGATGCAGTCACATTTTGTGGACGGGCAAAACAATCGATCCGAAATCAACTGCACGCAATGCCGTGTTCTATGGCGACAAAGCAATTGATCGCTCTCCGTGTGGCACTGGAACTTCTGCACGACTCGCCCAATGGTTTGCTAAAGGGAAATTAAAACCGGGCGAAGACTTCATCCACGAAAGTATCATCGGCTCAAAATTTATTGGAAGGATTGAAGAAGTAACTGAGCTTGCCGGCAAACCTGCCATCATTCCAAGCGTAGAAGGCTGGGCAAAAATTTATGGATACAACACGATCACCATCGATGAAGATGATGATCCATACGCACATGGTTTTCAAGTAATATAGAATGGCAAAGATCGGAATTATTGGAAGCGGAATTATCGGATTGAGCTCTGCTTACTACCTGCAAAAGAGTGGATACGAAGTAACGATCATCGATCAAGGAAATATAGACGATGGCTGTTCGCATGGCAATGCGGGCATGATTGTGCCAAGTCATTTTATTCCATTGGCTGCACCCGGAATGATTGCCAAGGGAATTCGGTGGATGTTCAATTCATCGAGTCCGTTTTATGTAAGGCCTCAATTGAATTTTGATTTGATAAAATGGGGAATTGAGTTTTACAAACATTCAAACGCTGCGCATGTTCAGCGCTCGGCCACCGCATTAAAAGAAATCAGTTTGCTGAGCAAGGCGATGTATCAACAACTTGCCAAAGAATTGACTTTTGATTTCGATTATCACGAGCGTGGCTTGATGATGCTCTACCAAACCAAAGAGGTTGAACACGAAGAACGCGAAACTGCAAAAATGGCGAACGACTATGGCATCGAAGCAAAAGTATTGTCGGCTGAAGAAGTGCAGCAACTGGAGCCTGATGTAAAAGTAAACGTGCGCGGTGGAGTTCTTTTTCCGGGCGATGCACATCTCACGCCACAGGCTTTCATGAAAGGACTTATAAAATTTCTCAAAGAAAAAATAACGATCCACTCCGCTACGGAAGTAAATGATTTTGAAATCAACCATAACAAAATCACTCGTCTAAAAACTTCAAAAGGGAATTTTGAATTCGATGCTGTTGTCGTTGCTACCGGCTCTTGGTCAGGATTGTTGTCAAAGAAATTGAAAATGCATTTGCCCATGCAGGCTGGCAAAGGTTATAGTTTTACGTTACCCGAGGTCTCAAAAAATATTCACATTCCATCCATCTTGCTTGAAGGGCGTGTGGCAGTTACGCCTATGGGAAATTCGTTGCGCTTCGGTGGAACAATGGAGATTACAGGCGTTGATCACTCCATCAACATGAATCGGGTAAAAGGAATTGTGAAGACCGCCAACGATTTTTATCCGGAACTGAAAGTAGAAATACCGAAGGTTGCAAACGTGTGGCACGGGTTGCGTCCTTGCTCGCCCGATGGGTTGCCTTACATCGGCAGATCAAAAAAATATCATAACCTCATTTTTGCTACAGGCCATTCGATGCTTGGTGTTAGCCTCGGCCCAGGAACAGGAAAATTAATCTCTGAAATTGTGGACGAATCAAAAACGTCAATGGATTTAAAATTATTTGATCCTGAAAGGTTCAACTAATGAACGCATCCTTGAGAAACAAGGGCTTTAACTATTTATAACAAATCTCCTTATACGGACAAAGTTTACACGTTTCTGTTCTTTCCGTTTGAACAAATTCGAGTTCTGGATTAAAAATTTCTTCAAGCAATTCACATAAATGATTTTCAAATTCGCCTAAAAGTGGAGTTGCATCATCAAGAATAATTTTATCCAATTTTAAACCAAACTGAAAAGTATCATCAAATAAATTATTTCGGTTGATTAATCCGGGAATTATCTTTTGCTCCTCGCCCAATGAATTTGCTTTGTAAATCAGTGCATAGAGTAACGTTTGAAATGCCGCTTTGTTCCTTTTTGCTTCTTTGAAAAAAAGTGAGTTGACACCTTTAAAATCGAGTTCATCTCGGCCCGTTTTATAATCGATGACCCTGACCCTACCCTCTTTCAAATCAACACGATCAATCGTTCCACCCAACACAACAAAACCCGGAGCACAATTAATTTTTACATTGTATAACCACCCATTTTGTTCAATCGCTTTGATGGTAAAGGGCGCATACTCCTTATCCAATTCAGTAATTCGCTTAGCAAATTTTTTTACAACCTCACGTACCACCACGCGTTGGCCTTCATAGGTAACTTCTAATTTGGGATCGAGATAATAATTTTTTATGAAAGCCTGATCGATCCAATGTTTAATCTGTTCATCGCTCGCGTCAAAATCACTCGCATCAATAGTATTGCTTCTCTTCTTTTCCATGATGGCCTTGTAAAATTTTTCCATCACCAAATGCAAAATGTTGCCGAGAATGCGGGGATCAATTTCTTCCTGCACTTTTTGCGATTCCCTAATACGGGCAACGTATTGAAAATAAAATTTTAGTGAACAATCAAGATACGTATTCAATGCAGATGGCGTAATTCCTTTCGATCGCCTTCCTCCTTCGTTCAGTTGAGCTAATTGACGCAAGACCTCCTCGTCTTTTTGAATTTTGATTTTCTCAATGGCCCTAGGTTGCGCTACATTGTGAAGCACATTTTTCTTAATAGGCAATCCACTTTCGTAAATCAATTGCTGCAAGTAGCGACTCATCTCGCCTTGCCCGAGCACATCAGGCTCTGAATTATAAAACAAAAAAATATTTTGTGCGCGCTGTAGCGAGCGATAAAACAAATATGCATAAATCGACCCTTGATGATCGGGCGTTGGCAACCCGTAGGCCTTGCGAATACTGTACGGAATGTAAGAACCTTGGCGGCCAGCAGAAGGAAAAATTCCTTCGTTGAGCGAGAGAATAAAAACATTTTTAAAATCGAGGTTACGACTTTCCAACACACCCATTACTTGAATTCCTTTCAGGGGCTCACCTACAAAAGGGATTTTTTCTCCTCGTGCATATTGACGAAATAATCTTAAAAAAGATTTTAATTGGCTAACACGCGAAGTTTCATCATTAGTCACATGCACGACAAGGGCATCGAGGCGATTGAACAACTGTATGCTTTTAAAAATATATTCCTTGTCAAGGTCATCAAGTGAAGTTTGTGACATCAGTTGATTCAAAATAGCGAGGATGTATTCTGTGATCTTCAGAGACTCTTTAAAGATGAGCGAATGCAACAGAACCTCCTTTGCCAAAAAATTAGCCGGTACTGAAACCCAATTGTGCTGAACCATCTCTTTCAACTTGCTTTGAGAAACCGCTGCATCTGCCGCAACGATGTAAGGATGCAACAAAACGGATTGCACCGAAGCAAAATTGAAACAACCTTTCCTGACTGTGAACTGTAATTCAACGAGTAACTCTACCAAATTAAATACGGGTGAACTCGCCAAAGGAAAACCCATCGTTACATTAAATTTATTCACCACGGGTGAAATACTATGCAACACAGGCATCAGCATTTTTTCGTCTGCTAAAATAATGACTGATTCCTCTGGGATCATTTCATTTTTCAGCTCGTGTTCAAGAATCTGTGAAAGTAATTTCACTTGGCCCATCGGCTGTGCTGCACTCAAGAGTTCAATATTTTTTTTTGACTTGAGATGATTGGATGTGTCGGCTGAAAAAGTTTTTCCGAGAACCGCGTGTTGCTTGTATTGACGAAGGAAATGGCCCGCTTCTTGCCGTCCATCGTTGATGTAATATTGATCGGTATCCCAGTGAGCAGTAGCAATGCCCTGTTCGATTAAATAAGAAATAATTTTTTCCTCTGCGGTAGTAAGTGCGTTGAATCCGGCAAACCAACATTTCCTTTCTTTAAGCGATTGAATTTTAATTTTGCCAGAAGTCAACTCTTCGGCAATCCTCCGATGTAAATGGCCCTCATAGGTTAATCCCTCTGACAAAAGTTGATCGTTGAATCGCTTGTACAGTGGATACAATTTTTGCCAGACCTCAATGAATTTCCTTTTGTTGGCGGATTGTTCCACATCAAAATCGCTCCAAAAATCCTTCAGGTATTTTTTCTGCTCATCCGACAAATAATCCAATCCTGAATCAAGCTCTTTCAAATGACGGAGGTCAGCAAACAAAACTTTCGCATCAACCATGTATCGATCTACTTCATCAAAATCGCGGAGCAGCATTTCGCCCCACATAAAAAACTGATCGAAAGGTTCGGTTTCGGTGACCATCAGCTCATTGTAGCACCGAAACAGATGCATCACTAATTCCAATTTATCAGGAATGCGTTGATCCGAAAATTCAGAAACAAAATCTTCAAAAGTTAAAAGCTGCGGAGAGAAAACAGGCTGAGTAATGATGTCTCCTAAATATTTCCTGAAATAGAGTGCAGCCCTTCGGTTGGGAAAAACTACCGTAACTTGTGAGAGGTCATCCGCATGTGCGCGATAGATTTCTTCGGCTAGTTCTTGAAGGAAGGCTTTCATCTTTGTGAAGGCATAAAGATGAAAGATAAAAAAGGAATGAGCAAGTCTTGGCTATTCGGCCAACACAGGCCTGGTCTCGATTGATTTAGCGGATGCCTCCAAAATTTCGAAAGCACTTTCTGCCATTCTGTTTTCTGTATCAAGCGTTGGGTTCACTTCAACAATTTCGTAGGCACAGACGCGAGGGTCTTTACAAAGTTCTGCGTTCAAAGTCTTTGCTTCTTCCACGGTAAGTCCATTGGGAACGGGCGTTCCTGTTCCTGTAGAAAACCGGCTGTCAATGCTGTCCACATCAAATGAAACATAAATGAGGTCGCAATGATCGAGCATACTCAACGCACGTTGAGCTGCTTCAGTAGCTCCCTTTTTCTTTACATCTTCAACTTCAATGAAATTGATATTGAATTTATTGATCAGGTAGTTCTCAGGTTTTTCCAGATCGCGCACCGCTATGTAAAAGAGATCTTCCGGGTTGATCTTCGCTCCGGGCATTCCTACATTTTTTATTTGCTCCCAATAATCGAGGGTTGCTCCGCGTGGGTCATTCACTTTGCTCTCGAGGTTATCAATGCCAAACGCCATAGCCAGAGGCATGCCGTGCATATTGCCCGAAGGCGTTGTGAAGGGGGTGTGCAAATCGGCATGGGCGTCAATCCAAATTACGCCAAGCCTCTTTTTAGGATACGCTTTTTTAATTCCGGCAATGGTGCCATAGGCGGTGGAGTGATCGCCCGCCATGATCAACGGAAAGAAATCATCAAAAAGTTGTTCGTACACTTCAAGGCAAACACGTTCTTCCATTACCAGCACCCCATCAATAAATTTGGCGTAGGCGTGTTCGGCACCGTCAAACAAAAGTTCGTTCACGTTTTCTACTTCTACAGAATCATATTTTCTAAACAAATCCGATTTCAAATCGAGGCTCGCAATCTTCATGGCCTCCACGCCAAGGCTAGCACCACGGGTGCCGGCACCGATTTCGGACTTGACTTCAATGATTTTAATCTCTTTCATAACCAATACAAAATTTACAACTAAAAATGATCTGAGCGAATAGAAAAGGGGAAGAAAACGCTCCGGTTTAGAAATCGGGCAGCGCGTGGGCCACAGCGAAAATCCGTAAGAAAAAACAAGCGGCCATAAAGATGAATCTTTTGCAAAGATGGCGATTTTATTGGAATATTGCATCCTTCAAATTCGGTGATTCGGTGATGAGTTGTTCAACATTCATCAGCAATCACCGAATTAATTAATAACCGAATTAGAATGAAGAGTTACCGCGAATTGATCGAGCAAACATTTGAATTCCCACAGCGTGAGTTCAAAGTGCGCGATCACGAATTGTTGTTTAACGATGTGCCACTCATGGACGTGATCAAGCAGTATGGCACGCCACTTCGGGTAACCTATCTGCCGCGCATCAGCGAGAACATTCGGTTTGCGCAAGCTGCGTTCAACAATGCGATGGAGCGATTCAAATACCAGGGAAATTATACGTATTGTTATTGCACGAAATCTTCTCATTACGATTTTGTTTTGGAGGAAGCACTAAAAAATAATATTCACATTGAGACTTCTTCCGCTTTCGACATTCCGATTGTGCGAACATTATTTGAGCGAGGAAAAATTTCGAAGAAGACTTTTATCTTGTGCAACGGATTCAAAATGCCGCAGTACAAAGAGTACATCACTGAATTGATCAATGAAGGTTTTACGTGCGTTCCTATTCTCGACAATTTAAATGAGATCGAGCACTACGAGAAGAATGCCACCAAACCTTACCAAGTAGGAATTCGAGTGGCCGCTGATGAAGAACCAAAATTTGAATTTTACACCTCGCGGTTGGGTATTCGTTACTCTGATATTAGTACGTTTTACAAAGAAAAAATTCAGACCAGCAGCAAAGCTTCGTTGAAGATGCTGCACTTTTTTATTAACACCGGAATAAAAGACACCGCTTATTATTGGAGTGAACTTAGCCGTTTCATCTTTAAATATTGCGAGATGAAAAAGATTTGCGATTCACTTGACTCCATCGATATTGGTGGTGGTTTCCCAGTGAAGCAATCACTCACCTTCCATTACGATTACAAGTACATGATCGAACAGATCGTAGAAAACATCAAATGGATCTGCGAGAAGAACAACGTACCCGTTCCGAATATTTTTACTGAGTTTGGAAGTTTCACCGTAGCTGAGAGCGGTGCGATTTTATATTCAGTAGTCGATCAGAAATTGCAAAACGACAAAGAGCTTTGGTACATGATTGACGGCTCTTTCATCACACACTTGCCCGATGTATGGGGTTTGAATCAAAAATACATTTTGCTTTCAGTGAATAAGTGGGACGATCCGTACCATAAAGTGAACATTGGTGGACTTACGTGCGATAGTCAAGATTATTACAACAGCGAAGCACATACCGGTGAAGTATTCTTGCCGATGATCAATGATGAAGAAAAATTATACATCGGTTTCTTCCACACGGGTGCTTATCAAGAATCGCTGGGTGGTTATGGAGGCATTCAACATTGCTTGATCCCTGCACCTAAACATGTGCTGATCGATCGCAATGAAGATGGAGAAATTTCGACCGAGTTGTTTGCGCCTGAGCAAACGTCTGATGGCATGATGAAAATTTTGGGCTATTACGAGGAGAAGCCCGTGGGCAAAGGCCACCGCAAACACAAGAATCCAATCGGCAGCGTGAAATAAAAAAGGCCGACAGTAATTGTCGACCTTTCAAAAATCTGTAAAGGTTTTACTTAGCGCATTCCGCCAAATCCACCAAAACCTCCTTGGGTCTCTTTGTAATCACTTGGAATAGTGAATAGCGATGCATCCAGCGACTCGCGTTTGATATCTGTTACTTCCATTACCATGTTACCTTCCTTAGTGCTTGATTCGATTCGGAGCGGAACACCATCAATGCCTTCATAAAAAATAGATTGTCCCCTACCCATGCGTTGTTTCGCAAAAGATTTTGTGTCGATGTCTTTTATTTCAGTGGTAGTCCAAATGTTAGTTGTGATCGTTTGGCCACGCTCAGTCGTGGTAGCAACATACTTTGTGCAAGTATAACCTAACACCTTCATGGTCTCACTGGTTTTGGTAACCGTAGGTTTTGCGTTTTGATCCATTCCACCGGGGCCACCTTTTCCTGCTGGCATTACCCAATATGTTTTGTTATCTCTATCTAGTTTTACGGATTTGTCACTGGTGTGCAAGAAATCTCCTGACATCATTCCACCATCCATAGTCACAAGCGAATTGCCTCCTTTTATTTTTACGATCATTCCTTTTGGAATCATGGCACTCATCATATCACCGTTGGCTGCGCCCTGAGTCATCTTTTGCATCATTGCTTTCATCTGGGGGTTGGCCTCCATCATGGCTTTCATTTTCGGATCGTTCATTTTTTCCTGCATCTCCTTCATCCTGGCTTGATTAACCGGATCGTTCATCTTTTGCTGACCAGCTTCCATCTTAGCTTTCATTTCCGGATCGGTTACGTCCATCTTCATTGACCACTTGATCGTGCCTTCAAAATTTTGCGCCCATACATTTACTGTAACAAGCGCCAACAGCAGTAACATTAATTTCTTCATAGGGTTAAAGTTTGAATGAATAAAGATATTATAAAGTTGTTTCCATAACAAGGATTATGCCACCACTTAAACAATGGTTCCCTCAAATCTAAATTTTGTAGTGGCTTTTCATGGGCTAATTGATAATTTGCGCATGAAAATTAGCATGCATTTCAAAATTACAAGTACGCAAAACCCCAAGGTGAAAAGCCTCATGGCATTAGAGAAGCCACGCGAACGGAGAAAGCAGCAACTCTTTATTATTGAAGGAAAAAAAGAAATTGAATTGGCTCTTGAAGGAGGATATAAAATAGGGAATATTTTTTTCTGCGATGAGATTACAAGCCTCGAAGAAATTCCGAACCAACTAAAAGATGAGAAATTAATTATCCCGGTATCGAAAGAAGTCTTTGATAAAATTGCAGTGCGCGAAAGTACCGGAGGTGTAATTGCCGTGGCTGAACAAAAACCACACTTGCTCTCGCAAATGAAATTGCGAAAAAATCCGTTGCTCTTACTTCTGGAATCAGTGGAGAAACCAGGTAATCTCGGGGCGATTTTGCGAACAGCCGATGCGGCAGGCGTAGATGGTGTGATCATCTGCGACCCGCAAACTGATTTTTATAATCCGAATGTAATCCGTTCGAGTGTGGGGTGTGTTTTTACCAATCAGCTGGCAGCCGTTTCCTCCGATGAAGCACTGACGTGGTTGAAGAAAAATCAAATCAAAATTTTTTGCACGTCATTACAAGCCGCGAAGCCTTATCATGAAATCGATTTCACACAACCTTGCGCTATCGTTATGGGCACAGAAGCCACTGGTCTTTCTGAAGTGTGGACAAAAAATTCTGACGCAAATATTATTATCCCTATGCAAGGCAAGGTAGATAGCATGAACGTTTCCAACGCCACAGCCGTGGTTGTGTTTGAAGCCCTGAGACAACGTGGCTTTACTCGATGAAAAACGATGGATGAAATAATTATTCGCTCGGCAACAAAAGAAGATTTGAATACGCTTCTGCAATTCGAACAAGGCATTGTTGAAGCCGAGCGACCGTTTGATCCTACGCTGGCCAGTGGTGTTATTCACTATTACGATTTAGAAGCATTGATCGATTCGCCTGAGGCTGAAGTGGTGGTAGCTGAGCTAAGCAACAAAGTAATTGCCAGCGGCTACGCGCGAATCGAAAAATCGAAAAACTATTTGGCTCACAGCCATCATGCCTATTTAGGTTTTATGTATGTTCTGCCCAAACATCGCGGCAAGGGCGTGAATAAAAAAATTATTGACGCATTAAAAGATTGGTCAAAGAAAAAGCAGATTAACGAAATCAGATTAGAAGTATATCATGAAAACGAATCGGCCATTCGTGCTTACCAAAAATTAGGGTTCACCCCAAATTTAGTTGAGATGCGGATGAATCTGGAGTAACGAAATCTATTTCCTGCTCATCTTCAATTTCTCTACGGCAAATTTCTCAATTGCATTTTCAACAGAAGGCAAATCTTTTGATCGGAGCGCACAGCCAATCACATGGCCTCCTGCATTAGGAATAGCAATGGCTTCTTTCATATCACTAGGTGTTGCAAGCTGTTGATTCATCTCAAGCATAGCGCTAACCTTTATTTGCGGGTCTTGTTCTAATTCATTCTTATAATAATACAAGGTCAGACTTGGGCACGTGATGTGTTGAAAGGTCTCTTTGGTCATTTTGTCTTCCAGCATCTCTTCGAGTTGAGTTACAGCCTCCATCCGGTAAGAACTGTACCAGTATTTGGCGATGGTTGAATCAAGTTGTGAAACACTGGATTTGCCTCCCACTACCATTCGTGCAATTTGCAAACCCCACGGGTTGTTGCCGATCCATGCCAGCGGATGATTGACTGCTATGTTGGGCGACATATTCACCAACGCAAAAACATCTTGCGGATATTGGGCTGCTAACATGAGTGCCACCGTGCCGCCTGTAGAAGTGCTCATTAAAATTACTTTTTCACCAAGTGCTTTGCCAATAGCTAAAGCTTCTTTGCCACTCTCCCACCAGCGATCGGCTGTGAAGTTGATGAGCTGATCAACCGTATCAATGCCGTGATCGGCCATGCGAGCCAAGTACATATTGCATCCAAACTTCTTGGCGAAATTTCGGTGCGCAGGATTTCCCTCTTCTTGGCAAGCAAAAAATCCGTGAATGTAAACCACGGCATATTCTGTTTTCTTCTTCGAACTATCTGCCCAAACAATGCGTGCTTCGTTGTTGGGCTTGAGTTTGTGTTTGCTTTCTTGGTTAGCCACATATCTCTCCAACTCATTTGCCTCTAGCGGGACTGAAGGCATCGCTGGATTGAATTTCGGTTTTTCAGGTGCAGGGCCAAGAAAATAAATTCCGATGAGAAGGATGACGGGAAAAGAAATGAGAATGAGTTTTTTATTTGGCGAAGTGTTTTTCATAAAAATTGATCTATACTAAAATACTGATTCATAATTTGGGAGGAGCATGATTTTCTAATCAATACATAAGAAAGGCTTAAATTCCTTTTCTTAAAAAATTCTCGTCCCAAACAAAATTTATATTCTTATTAAAAAAAAATTCTATCGATCTTTTTAATCGTGGCAGGTCAAAATACAACATGCCCGTTCTGCGAACAAAAAAATCGGAGGCAGACATCACCATTTCATTTTCTACACAGAAATTCAACTCCGATGAAATTAATCGCAATTCAAGATCAGGTTCGGTTTGCTTTTCAAAATCTGCGAGAATACTATCGGTTTGTTTTCCGTAGGTGCTCACGAGATAATCAACCTGGTTTTGCAATTGGTGCACTTTCAATCTTTCAATAATTTCTTGTTTGTATTTTTTTACTTCATCATAATTTTTGAAAGCAGGTTGTGTCAGCTCGATGGAGCCGCTGAGGCAACTTCTTAATTCGTCTTCATCAAAATGATTTTTTACCACAAGGTCAACCACACGCTCGGCCATTTTGCGATAGCCGGTAAGCTTGCCGCCAGCAATAGAAATCAATCCGGAAGGCGATTCAAAAATTTCATCTTTGCGCGAAAGCTCCGAAGCTGATTTTCCTTCCTCATGAATCAATGGCCGCAAGCCTGCCCAACTTGATTCAATGTCATTCAATGTTAAATCGGCATTGGTGAATGTTTGGTTCACTGCCTTAATCAAATACTCAGCGTCTTCTTTTGCAGTATGCACCTCATCAATGTTGCTGTAGTAATTGGTATCAGTTGTGCCAATGTAAGTGATTCGTCCGCGCGGGATAGCGAAAATCATCCGGCCATCACCTACATCAAAATAAATCGCCTGAGCAATCGGCAACTTTTCTTTTGATACAACAATGTGAACTCCTTTCGTTAGGTGAAGTTTCTTTCCAGTTTTCGATTTGTCTTTTTCACGAAGCGTATCTACCCACGGACCAGCCGCGTTAACAATCGATGTTGCTCTCACCTCAAAGATCTCATTCGAAATTTGATCGTTCACTTGTACTCCAACTGCTTTTCCATTTTCATATAGAAAGTCGATCGCTTCAACATAGTTGGCCACCGTGGCATCGTTAGCACTTGCTGTTTTAATTATCTCAATGGTGAGTCGTGCGTCATCAGTTCTGTACTCGGCATAGATTGCTCCGCCTTTTACATC
>DPLR01000243.1 GCA_003541895.1 Cytophagales bacterium
AATCTAAAATTCACTGCCAGCATGATGCGATCTTCCGATTTACGAAGGTCGGTAGCCCAGCCAGGAAATTTAGTCGTGCCCGTGTTCCATCCGTCAGGCGAAGTGGTGCCACCATGGCCAGCAAAATAGGGGACATTACTTTGCCGGTGCACATATTCAAAACGAAACGTTACGAACTCGCTTGGCATAATATCAAATGTTGCCGTTGCCTGAAACATGTTCAATTGTCTATACGGGTCATTGGCAATGGCTGTTGTAAATGCATTGGGCATAACCGGGCTTGGCGAATCGGCAAGATACAAACCGGGGTTGGTGATGGCATCTGCGCGAAGTGAAAGCGCCAGTTTATTTTGATTGAACCACAACCGGTTGGCCAACGAAAAACCCGTCATGTATTCTTGGCTTGCTTTCACTCCAGGCCCTGATTGAAAACCGTAATGCATGTTGAGACTAAAGGCTGCTTGCGAAATCCCATTGCTGTTTGCATTCTTGTAGTACCTGGCCACCACACTGTTGTCGTGATGGAAGCGGATGAGGTCACTGTTGCGGGTGTCTTTGCCATAATAAAAATTGGCCGCAAGTTGTATGTTTTCACTAGGGCGATAATAATTCGAATTGCCAACAGAAAGTCCCTGTGTATATCGGTTGTACGTTTGCCATCCATTCATGAGCCACAGCTCCACCTTGTATTTTTTTGAAGGATATGCCTGTACACGTGCTCCCGAAAAATAGAAAGGAGTAAACTCGCAGACCATACTCCGTTGGTAGCTCCAGTTTTCCTGCAGCATGTAGCTCTCCAATCCTATGTAGCTCATAAATATTCCCATCTCCACATTCAAACCATACCACTTATTGAAATGATAACCGGCAGCCGCTTCGCGAATATTCTTTAAGTTACTTACGGACGTATTTCTTCCGCGGTGCGTTGAAGTGTCGTAGTCTTGAATGATGGAAAGCATCTGTCCCGTCTGAAGCCAAACCCTACCGATAATATTTTTATAATTCGTTTCAATGCCAATGCTAGCAAGGTTCAACGTAAATTCATTTGTTCTGCCAATGGTGTACGAAATGGTTTGTGTGTTGTCGATGGGATTTGCAAAATTGTAATTGAAGTATCCATCGAAATAGGCAACGCCTGTTAAAATCGTTTCACCCGTTTTTTTATCTGTGAATGTGAGCGGAAAATTTTTCTGCCGATTTTGCCCATTAATCCACGTAAGGTCCATCCCCTCAAATGGAATTTTAGTTACAGTTGAATCATTTTGTGCTTGAGCGACAATGGCCGATACACTGAAAACGAACAATAAATAATTTTTCAAGGCAAATCAGTTTGGGATGAATTTAGAAAAACCATTCGCTCAACAACATGAATAAAATCATCAAAACGGTTTCATGAAGTCGCCACGTTCGATCGCTTCCGTAATGGAAGTGACAACGGAATCCAATTTCTTTGCCGACTCTTTCAGGTGATCTACATACTCCTTTTCCTCTCCTTTCAAATCAAGCTTTTGCATCAGATAAATCAGCCCTAAAATACTGGCAACCGGAGCACGCAACTGATGAGCGTTAATGAATGCATAATCTTCCAACGCTTTATTCTTATGCTCAAGCTCGGCCGTGCGAGATCTGACTAACTCCTCCAAATTTTCGTTAATGCCTTTGATCTCTTCCGCTTGCGCCTGAATCTCCATGGTTTTATTTTCTATCTCGAGCGTACGCATCCGCACCTTTACTTCAAGTTCCTGTTTATCTGCTATTAATTTTCTTTGTCGTAGATACACAAAAAAATAGGCAGCTACTACAATGGAAGCTACGACAATTACATAAAAGAGATAAGTTCGCCAAAATGGAGGCTTCACTACAAAATGAATAGTGCTCTCAGCCGAGTTACTATAATCATTGTCGTCTGAGGCTTTCAAATGAAAAACATAATCTCCCGGAGGAAGCTGTGAATAAGTAACTGAATTATTCAAGGTAGAAATCCAGTCGGCATCAAAGTTTTCGAGTTTATAACTGAAACTTATGGCCTCGGGATTTTGAAACCAAAACCCGATGAAATTAATGGTAATGTTATTTTGATCATAACTCAATTTACCGGATTGATTCAAATCAAAAACTTTGTCATCCACTTTGAATTGATCAATATAAGGGTTCACCGAATGAAGAATATTATTGTGAGGAGAAAACACCACAATACCATGATCCGTGCCAACATAGGTTCTGCCACGATTGTCTTGGGCTACGGCATTCAAATTTGGTTTACTGCTTGTCAAGCCAGAGGCATCGCCAAAAAAATGAAACTGTTTCAGTGAAGGATCAAAAAAATCTATTCCCGATTCATGGGCTGCAATCAATCGGCCTGAGGTATCTTTTACGAGCACACTTACATTGGTGCTATGTAGTTTTTTTTGATTGTTAAACTCTGAAAATTTTTTCTCATCATACATCAGCAAGCCTACGTCTTGCACATTTGCCCATACCTGCATTTTAGCATCTTCTGCAAAACCGTAAACCACTTTAGCGTCAAACCCATCTTTGAAATGGTGAAACCCGTTGGAGTCGAGCATGTCAACGCCATTGCGATCAGTGGCAAACCAAATGCGATTTTTACTGTCAATAAAAACTTGATAGATGTAATCGGTGGATAGACCATTTTCAGTGCTATAATTTTTCACACTAAGTTTTTCAGCGTCAATTTCTGAGGCTCCGCCCAACGTTGCTAGCCAAATCTTATTTCCTCTCCCTGTAATATTCAGTATACTGCCATTCCTTAATTCCGTACTGAATAATTTTACTTGATACGTTTGGGGATCGATCCTCAAAACGCCATCGCCATACAATCCTGCCCAGACAAACCCACGCACATCTACGAACAAACTGATAACGCTTTTTAAATTGTATGGTGAATTAGATAAAGGCTTGGAGATACTTCCGTCAGTATGTTGATGGACTAACGTCTTTCCATCGGAGAACCAGAGATTGCCCGAAGCCCCAACGGCCAACGCAATTACATTTGAAACCGAGTTAGTTTTTATAAATTGAATTTGTTCACCCAATGTTCTGATCAGTCCTCTCTTTGTGCCAAGCCAAATATTTCCTTCTCCATCAACAAACAAAGAATTAACTTGTTCTTTCAATTGAACTTTCGATTCGTTTTTCGAATTTGTTAAATCAAATGACACCAATCCATTTTCGGTAGCTGCCCACATCCAATCATCGGTCAGTAGAATATCATTGGTGCTTCCCTGATTCCACTGAGTAAAAAGAGAAGTCAGTTTATTGGTTTTCTTTTCTACTAAAACCACACCTGCTTCTTGCGTAGCCAAATACATGTTGCCGTTCTTCGCCTTCAAAATTTTCTTAACAATATTATCTGGAAGGCCCGCAGCATAATCTATTTTTTTTATTTCAACCGTGTTGCCCTTTCTGGCACAAATAGCAACGCCACCATCGGTGCCAACCCAAATATTTCCATCGGCATCGAGTTCAAGGTCATAACAAAATAAATCGGGCATTCCGTCAATATCATCTAAGCGATATAACCTATCATTAAAAAAATAGTAAACACCATCATTAAGTGTTGAAAACCAAAGCGCCCCCTTCGTGTCGAAGAGAATATCTGAAATGGGGAGTTTGGGCATCCCCTCAGCCGGCTCAAACGGAATAAGCTTGTCCTTCTGGAGGGTAGCTATCTTTCCATTCTTGAACCCAACCCAAATTCTGCCCAATGAATCTTCGGCAAGTGAGGTCACATTTTCATCGGGAATATCTTTGCCAGAAAATCTTTTATAAACCTTGCCATCAAATTTGAACAAGCCTTTGTCGGTAGCAATCCAAATGAACCCAATTTTATCTTGAAGAATTTTATTGACCTGAACCGACTCACTTTTCTTGAGTAAGTTGTATTCTTGAAAAAATAAATCTTGAGACCTCGCTGCGGCCTCGCACAAAATGCTAAAAAGAAAAATTAAAACTAACCTTTGCATGCAGGTCATCGAGATAAGGTTGCCGACATATTAACTT
>DPLR01000030.1 GCA_003541895.1 Cytophagales bacterium
CATTAAGGAAGCGATGGGTGATTCAAAGCAAGCAATCGATGATTACACCACCGAGATTGATTTGTCAGGAATAAAAGTTGATGCAGCTGATTCTGTAAAAACAAGTTTGCTTGTTTCTGCCGACAAAGATTTAGTGCCTTCTGAAATTACTGAGCTCAAAGAAAAATACAATGCCATTGCTGGCGATTGGGAGAGTGGGGCAATCGCCTATACTTGTAAACGGAACAATAAGAAATTACTTATCCTTCGAGGTGTAACCGATATCGTTACCTCTACCAATGGCGAAGCTTACCACCACGAGCATGTTTTCCTGAATGGAACTGATGTTGTGATGAAAAAATTAATTCGTCAGTTGCCTAACTGGCTTGAAAAGATTCAAATGAATCAATAAGGATTTCTACTGATGTAGAATTGAGAAGCCTAGTGTTGCAGACTTTTTTTATGGAGTACTCCATCCAAATGCCAGGCATCCCATTCAGGCGGAATAAAAAAAATTGCCGCTAATAATATCGCTCTTGGAATAACGTGGCTGAGATCCCAAATGGGTTCCATCAATCCGTGGCCATACGAAACGATCAGTAAGTCGAGGGCTAAAAAGTAAGCGGCCCACTTTCGAAACAAACCAATTATCAAAAAGAAGCCACCGATCATTTCTACATACGAGGTGAAGTAGGCTGTTGAAATGAGAATAAATTTTGGAAGGAACGTAGCCTCAAATTCTTTAAAAAAGAGTTGGTAAACTTTTTCTACGCTGAACGAGAAAATTTTTCCATACCCTTGCATCAAAAAAATTATTCCCAGCAAGGCACGGATAAACAGCGCTCCGGCAGCTTTAAGTTGAATGCCGTCATTCACCTTAATCCACTTTTGTTTTTAGGTCATCTACTTTTGCTTTCGCTTCTTTCTTGCCTAGCTTCAATGCTTTTTCATAAAGGTCAAGCGCTTGCTGATACGTGTCTTTCTTTTTGTTGGGAGCGAGCTTGGTTCTCTTAGCAGCTTCTTCCAATGCACCAGCTTGGGCAAAGTAACTATCGGCCTGCGAGATTTTCATGGTGCGAACCATCTCGTTGATCTGCATTTGCAGCAACTTCAATTCTTCTTTCTTCGATTGAAGTTTCATTTCTATATCATCGAGTTGCGATGATTTTAAATTCACGGTGGTGTTCAGCTCCTCATTGTCTTGCATGATGCCAATTTCTTCATTGCGGATTTTCAATTCATCTTTCAGCGCATCGATGATCGTCATATACGAATCGGCATTCACTTCATCTTCGGCCAGTGATGCCTCAAGAGCTCTAATTTGATCTTCACTTCTCTTCACATAATCTTTTAGATCATTCATGCGAAGCGAATAGGTGTTGGTATCTTTTTTATCCACCGAAAGCAGACGAACCGAGTGACGGGTAAGATCAATAGAATCTAATAAGGTGTTAACCGTCTTTAAAGTTTCCACCACTTTATTAGAGGCATCAAGCTGATGACGTAGTGCTTCGTTTTCAGCTTTTAATTTAGCGTCAGAGCCGCATGAAAAAAATCCGATAGCCAGGAAGATTACAATAGCCAACTGTAAACCAAAACAACTCGAAGAGATTTTCATGTATGAATTTAGAAGGCTTTAAAATTACGTGAGTTGAAGCGAAATATTCAGCACCTCAAATTATTTTTTTATGATAACTTTCCGAGGTGAAAGCAACACCATTCAAATTCTTTGTCTCAGACAGCATTGGCAACGTTTCCGCTGAAGTATTTGCTCCCGAAAAACCCAAGGCCGTGATGACTTTAGCCCATGGAGCGGGCGCAGGAATGAACCATCCTTTCATGAAATTGCTGGCTGAAGCGTTAGCGGAAAATGATATTTCCACATTTCGCTTCAACTTTCCTTATATGGAGCGAAAGAAAAAACGGCCAGATTTTCCTGCGGTGGCTCACAAAACAGTTGAAGCCGCGTTGAGTGAAGCGCATAATCTATTTCCAAAAATTCCTTTGTTCGCGTCTGGGAAATCTTTTGGCGGAAGGATGAGTTCACAACTTGTATCAACCCATTCGCCTGACTTTGTGAAAGGAATAATTTTTTTTGGATTTCCGTTACATCCAGCAGGCAAACCTTCAGTTGAGCGCGCTGAGCATTTAAAAAATATTCAAGTACCAATGCTGTTTCTTCAGGGCACACGCGATACGCTTGCTGAATGGAATTTGATTGAGGAGGTAACACAACAGCTTCCTTCGACAACTTTGTGTAAAGCAGAAGGAGCCGATCATTCTTTCAAAAGAGGAAAAGAAAATTTAATTCCTTGGCTTGCTGTTCAGGTTCATGACTGGATAAAAAATATTGGTCACTAAATTTTTACTGCTTGTCACATCCAGTTCGTTTCATTGTATTTGGCGTTTTGTTTTCTATCCTATGGTCATCGGCATCGGTAGCAGGAAAATTTGGATTGCTCTCCGCTGAACCACTGACACTTTTTGATATTCGTTTTTTCATTGCAGGTTTTTTGATGCTGTCGATTTCAAGGCTTAGAGAAAAGTCGCGATGGCCAACATCGCAAGAGTTTGTTCAGCTAACTATTTTTGGCGCTCTCAACACCACCTTGTATCTCGGCATTTTTATCATCGCATTGAAAGAAGTTGCAGCGGGTATCTCCACGCTGATGTTGGCATTGAACCCGCTGTTGATTAGTATACTCACAGCTTTGTGGTTGGGCAGAAAAATCCTTCCGCGCGAATGGGGCAGCATTGCGCTCGGCATGATAGGCGTGAGTCTTGCAACTTTTCCGTTGCTTCGCGATGGGCATGCTACGGTGCGAGGAATATTGTTGTTGGTACTGAGCATGCTAACTTATTCTTTTGGCGCAGTTTATTATTCGCGTATCCAATGGAAATTATCGCGCATGAACATCAACGGATGGCAGGTTTTAATTGGCGGAATTTTATTGTTGCCCCTTACACTTTTCTTTGCGAAAGGAAACACTCAATTCGATTTCAAGTTTTTGGGATCAATGGCCTGGCTTGTGCTTTTCGTTTCTATTGGTGCCGTTCAGTTGTGGCTGCACTTGTTGAAAGAAGATGCAGTGAAAGCTTCGTTGTGGCTTTTTCTTTGTCCAATTTCAGGATTCGTTCTGGCAACATTGATTTTAGGTGAACCCCTTACATTGTACACGATAGTCGGTGGCATTTTGGTGATTGCCAGTTTAGCCTGGGGCCAAATGAGTAACTTCAAGTTTCTTAAATGACAAAAACCCGAAGTTATTTTTTTGGAGGCATACTGTTGGCCTTGTGCGGAGCAATCCTTTTTTCTACCAAAGCCATTTTTGTAAAAGTTGCGTATCGCGATACACCCGTTGATGCCATCACGCTATTGGCGCTTCGAATGATTTTTTCACTTCCGTTTTTTATCGGGGCAGCTTTTTTTTCATCACGCAAAGAAGACAATGTAAAATTTACAGGAGCACAATGGATTTACATTGCCGTCATTGGCTGCCTCGGGTATTATGTGAGCAGTCTGTTGGATTTTTTGGGTTTACAATTTGTCTCGGCTGGCATCGAGCGACTCATTCTCTTCATTTATCCAACGCTTTCATTATTGATGTCGTCACTCATTTTCAAAGTGAAAGTTAAACCGATGCAGTGGTTGGCGTTGCTAATTACTTATGCCGGACTGGCGATAGCATTTTTTGGTGAAGTTGATTTTAACTCACCGCAGAACAAGAATTTTCTTTTCGGCTCACTGATGATTT
The DNA here is from genome assembly GCA_003541895.1 of Cytophagales bacterium. Lineage (GTDB taxonomy): Bacteria > Bacteroidota > Bacteroidia > Cytophagales > Cyclobacteriaceae > ELB16-189. The sequence goes on from DPLR01000030.1 coordinate 3,735, forward strand.
TCATTTGTGCTTTCACCTATGCAGCATACATTGTTGGCAGCGGCCGATTGATTCCAAAAGTG
>DPLR01000205.1 GCA_003541895.1 Cytophagales bacterium
CGGTAAAGCCGGTGATCTGGCCGCGGCGAGCGCGGGCGTACAGACCTTTTACATCGCGCTGCTCACAAATTTCCAAAGGCGTATCTACGAATATTTCGATATAGTTTTCTACGCCCACAATTTGCTTGGTGGTTTCGCGGTTCGACCGAAAGGGTGAAATGAAAGCGGCAATCACAATCACACCTGAATCGAGCATGAGTTTAGGCACTTCGGCAATGCGCCTAATATTTTCAATACGGTCAGCTTCAGAAAAGGTAAGGTCTTTATTCAAGCCTACACGAAGCGTGTCGCCATCGAGCAAATACACTTTATAACCTTTCTCGAAAAGTAGTCCTTCTAAATGCACAGCCAGGGTGGACTTACCGGAACCGGAGAGTCCGGTGAACCAAATCAACTGAGGCACTTGATTGAATGAAGTGATTCGTTGCTCACGTGAAACTTTTGACTTTACAGGATATAATTCTTTTAAATGCTCCATCACAAATGATAATAGGTCGAAATAAATGAAACGCAAATTACGGTGTACAAAACTGTAAAAGGAAAGCCAACTTTGAAAAAGTCTTTAAACGAGTAACCACCGGGGCCATACACCATCAAATTGCATTGATAACCAAAGGGCGTCATGAAGTCACCGGAAGCTGCAAAAGCGGTAGCTACAAAAAAAGGAGCGTAGTCCAAATGCATTTGCGCGGCCACCGACATGGCAATAGGAAAAACCAAAGCAATGGTTGCTGTATTTGTAATGAATGCAGTAAGTAACGTGGTCACCACAAACAGTGAAGTCAATACGGCAACAGGTCCAAAGCCTTTCGATACGCTGATCAGTGCATTGGCAATCAATAAAGCCGTTCCTGTTTTTTCAAGAGCCGTGCCAATTGCCAACGAAGCCACAAGCACCATGAGCAAGCTAAGATCAATTTCGGTCTTCAGTTCGCTGATGTTGAGCACACGTACCATGACCATGGCCGCAACCAACGCCAATGAAACGCTGAACAGAGGGAAGAGGCCAACGATACCTGAAATCAACAAGAGTATTGAAAGGATGCCGAACCAGTGTTGCATCACACTTTTTTTTGAATTGAGCCTGGTAGGAACAGAAATAAAAAATAAATCGCTTTGCTTGGTACTGCTCCACTCTTGACCATCGCTCAACAGCAATAAAAAATCTCCTCCATTCAATTTCATCTCCCCTACTTTGCCCGATACCAATTTGCCATCGCGGTGAATCGCAATAATGGAGGCATTGTATCTTCTTCTGAAATCAGAATCTTTGATGCGCCTGCCAATCAACTCAGAGTTAGCCGGCACCACTGCTTCAGCAAAATTGAATTCACCTTCCGTTCCTAAATCACGTTGCTTGGGAATTTGCAATCCATTGTCTTCTTTGATCAATTTGTAAATCGACTGTTTGTTTCCGGAGAAGAAAAGAAAATCATTTTCCTGCAATTCCATTTCAGGTGAAACCGGTGAAATTACTTCATCGTTACGGAGGATTTCAATTAAGAAAACATCTTTCAAATTACGTAGGCCAGCCTCTTTGATAGTTTTGCCAATCAATTTTGAGCCTGTAAAAACTTCCGTCTCAACAATGTATTCTTTTACATTTTGGCGCAGTGCTTCTATCTGATCTTCGTGTTTAGGCAGTAGGTTGAATCCGATGAAGTATAAATAGATCCAGCCAGCGATGGTCACCATGATCCCCAAAAAAAGAAAATCAGTAAACGTGAGTAAGGGGAGATTGTATTGCTGAATCAACCCATTGAGAACAAGGTTCGCTGAAGTGCCAATTACCGTGATCATGCCTCCTAAAATGGTGGCGAAGGACAAGGGCATTAAAAATTTGGAAGCGGGGTTTCCCGTACGATCAGCCCAGTCTTTTACGTACGGAATCATAAACGCCACGATCGGGGTATTGTTTAGAAATGCAGAGATCGATGAAACAAATAGCATCATCCGCATCAAAAATCGTTTGGGCGTCAACTTCACATTAAACAAACTGGAAAACAGATCGCCTCCATAGATGGCACGAATACCGGCCGTGACCAACATCAATAAAAAGATCAGGATGATTTGCTCATTGGACAAACCTTTCAACAAATCACTGGGCGTGATTGCACCAATTAACAATAGCGCAAGAGCAGCAATAAAAAAAGTTAACGATGGATTGAGGAACCCTTTGTATAAGGAGACTATCAACAACACGATAATAATAAGAACAAGTGTTTGCAACAATTCCATCGCGTGGTATTTCGATAGCTAAATTCTTTTGGGTGTTAACTACTCTGACTGCATGAAAACTTTATGCCCAGCGCTCAGCAAATCAAGATCGCGCTTAAAGAGTTCTACATCGGCATGCACCATTTCTTTAACGAGCATGGGCAAATCGTATTTAGGTTGCCACTTCAATTTTTCTTTTGCTTTGGTAGCATCGCCAATCAGCAAATCAACTTCCGTTGGCCTGAAATAATTTTTATCAATGGCTACCAGCACATCGCCCGGTTTTGGAACGCTGGAATTAGCCGGAGCACTATTTGAATCGATGGATACCAAGACAGCTTTCTCTTCACTTCCTTTTCCTTCGAAAGTAAGGGTGTAGCCGACCTCGGCAAACGCCATCCGAATAAAATCGCGAACTGTGGTGGTTTTACCGGTGGCAATAACAAAGTCATCGGGCTCCTCTTGTTGTAAGATCAGCCACATAGCTTCCACAAAATCTTTGGCATGGCCCCAATCTCGTTTCGCATCGAGATTACCGATGTATAATTTTTTTTCTAAGCCCAAGGCAATTTTAGCAACCGCGCGTGTGATTTTGCGGGTAACAAAAGTTTCTCCGCGAAGTGGTGACTCGTGGTTAAATAAAATTCCGTTGGAAGCGAAAAGATTGTAGGCCTCACGGTAGTTCACGGTAATCCAATAGGCATACAACTTCGCGACCGCATAAGGTGATCGCGGGTAAAATGGAGTCTTCTCATTCTGCGGAACAGCCTGTACCAAACCATAGAGCTCTGAAGTAGAAGCCTGATAGATTTTCGATTTTTTAGACAGCCCAAGCATCTTCACTGCTTCAAGGATGCGGAGTGTACCGATACCATCGGCATTGGCGGTATATTCAGGTGTATCAAAACTCACCTTCACATGGCTCATCGCAGCAAGATTGTATATTTCATCGGGCTGTGTCTCCTGAATGATGCGTATGAGGTTAGTTGAATCGGTCAAGTCACCATAATGCAATTTTAAGCGCTGATTCTTTTCGTGTGGATCTTGGTATAAGTGATCGATGCGATCGGTGTTAAACAAAGAAGATCTTCGTTTGATCCCGTGCACGAAATAACCTTTGTCGAGTAACAACTCTGTTAAATAGGCTCCATCTTGTCCGGTGATACCGGTGATCAATGCGGTTTTCATTAATATAATTATGCTTTAGCGCGTTGTAAAAAATCCTGATACGAGAGTTTAATTCCTTCTTTCAAATTCGTTTTATGTTTCCAGCCAAGCGAATGTATTTTTGAAACGTCCATCAACTTTCTTGGAGTTCCGTCTGGCTTGGACAAATCATTCTTGATGGCTCCAGCGTATCCCACAATATCCGCAACCATGGTGGCCAGTTCCTGAATCGACACATCCGTTCCAGTACCCACGTTGATGATCTCAGGAGAATTGTATTCTTTCATTAGAAAAACACACGCTTCCGCGAGATCATCTGCGAATAAAAATTCTCTTCGCGGAGTGCCCGTGCCCCAAATGATCACCTCCGATTGATTATTCATTTTAGCTTCGTGGAACCTTCGGATAAGTGCTGGCAACACGTGCGAATTGCTCGGGTGATAATTGTCTCCAAATCCATAGAGGTTGGAAGGCATAACACTGATAAAATTGTCATTGAATTGCTCGCGAAAAGACTGGCACATTTTGATGCCGGCAATTTTGGCTACGGCATAGGCATCGTTGGTTTCTTCAAGGGCTCCTGTCAGCAATGATTCTTCTTTGATGGGCTGCTCAGCAAACTTGGGGTAAATGCATGACGAGCCAAGGAGCATCAATTTTTTTACCCCATGATCGTGGGCCGCTTTAATTACATTGGCTTCGATCATCAGGTTGTCATAAATGAAATCGCCTTTGAATTTACTGTTGGCTAAAATGCCCCCTACTCTGGCAGCCGCCAGAAAAACATATTCTGGTTTTTCATTCTCAAAAAATGAATTGACAGCGACTTGATTGCGAAGATCAAGTTCAGCTGAAGTTCTACCAATAATTTGAGTATACCCTGCTATAGCGAGCGTCCTTGAAATAGCAGATCCTACCATGCCCCGATGCCCCGCTACAAATATTTTAGATTGCTTTTGCATTTCCACTAATACGTTCAGTCATGCGAGATTATTCTGTGTAATAGCCATCACCTGTTTTCTTCCTACCGTATCTATAGCCATATCCGTAGCCGTAGCCATAGCCAAGTCCGGTTTTTGAAATATCATTTAGTACGATGCTAATATTTTTGAGTTTATCTGTTGAGTAATACCCCTGGATCTCCTGCAGGAACGCGCGCTGTGTGTAGTTCTGACGCACCACAAAAATGGTATGGTCAACGTGCTTTGCCAAAACGAAAGCATCGGTAACTATAGATAAAGGCGGGGTGTCGATGATGACGTAATCATAAATCTGCAAAGCCTCCTGCAGCAACGCTTCCATACGCCCAGACAGCAGCAGTTCAGAGGGGTTAGGTGGTACCGGCCCTCCACTGATGAGGTCGAGGTTTTCTACGGAGGTGCGCTGCACAATTTCTGTGAATGAATTAAGTTGACTGAGGTAGCCACTCAGGCCGCGTTGATTTTCAAGGTTGAAATCAGGATATAATTTGGGCTTCCGCATATCTGCGCCAATGATCAAGGTTCGCCTGCCCGACATCGCAAAGACAGAGGCAAGATTGATGGTAGAAAATGTTTTGCCCTCGCCACTGACGGAGCTGCTGACCATAAATACTTTTTTCAATTGATTGCCTGTGAAAAAATTCAGGTTTGAACGTATCGCCCGGAAGGATTCAGCCACAGCTGATTTTGGTTTCTCTACCGCTGCCAGGTTGGTCTTTAATTTGTGATGCCAGATGCCACCCACAAACGGAATGCGGGTAATCTTTTCAATGTCTTCCTTCGACTGTATTTTTTGGTTGAGTACTTCAAGCAAGGTGATTAACCCAATCGGAAGAGATAGTCCCAGAAACAAGAATATGACATAATTGCGAGTAACACTTGGTGAGATGAGCGCTCCCTGCATGGGGGGATTGACAACAGAAATACTGGAAATATTAGAAACTTTTGTAATAGACGCTTCCGACAATTTCTGTAGTAAGAACATATGGAGACTTTGCAGCAACGAATAACTACGTTGAACGGCAATAAACTCCTTTAACTCGGTCGGTAATTGATCTATCTGCTTTTCCAATTCTGCAATTTGCTTGTTCAACTCCTCCATCTTAATGTGATCTGCCACGCGCAATTCATTAATGGCGGCAATCATATATCCTTTTAGTTCTTCAATCTTCCTCACACCACCTTGAACGATTCGGGTTTCATTCACTCC
>DPLR01000241.1 GCA_003541895.1 Cytophagales bacterium
CTTGACCATAATTGATAAGTGTCGTCTAATCGAGTGGAAGAAAAAATATCAAAACCTCCATGGCCGTTGCGTCCGTTGGAAGAAAAGAATAATGTTTTTCCGTCTTCGCTCAACGTTGGCGACAATTCTTGGAAAGGAGTATTGATAGTTGCACCTAAATTTATTGGCTCACCCCATTTGCCATCCTTCTTCAATGTGATGTATATGTCTTCGGTCCCTTCTTTGGTATTATTATAACCATCGGCCGCATAGACAAAAATAGTGCCTTCTGCGTTGACCATTCCTGTAAGAGAAGTTGATCGGTTTAAAAAATAAGGGATAGAAATATTTTCAGGAGCAGACCACCCGTAATCTTCGAGTTTACTAACGGAAATTCCTTGCGACTCGGGCGAAGAGCCTTTCTTTCCATAATGGCCGAGCAAATACATTTGCTTGCCATCAAAACTAAAACCTGCCACAGCATTGTACGAGGCATCATTAATTACATTACCTCCATGAATTGGCTTGCTCCAGTTTCCATCAACATAAACTGAGACCCAAATATCTCCCGGATCCTTTTTACCACCCACGTTATCCGGATGGTTCGCCACAGTAAAATACAATGCGTCTACACCGATCACCGGGCTTTGTTCATCGTATTTTGAATTCACCACCTTAAACGGCTCGCTCAAAATGGTTTGAGAAAATCCGTACTGTGAAAGGAGAAAAATTAAAGCTAGCCAACTGACATTTTTATTCATTATTTCTATTTAGGTAAAATACATTGAAACAACTTCTTTTGATTACTTTAAATTACTAACCCACAAATTATTTTTCAAATAAAATCGCCAAGGCAACAAGGCATCCTGTCCGGCATAATCAATACCAATCCGTTGGTCGCTAATTATTAGACTGCGATTAATTTTGATGCCTCTGTCTTCTACCCAAAGTTCTTTACTATTTAACTTTTTTCCATTGTGTGACCGATCAATACCCAAGGCTTTAGTGAGTTTTCCGGGGCCAGAGGTAATTCCTTTCAATGATTTTTTATTCACACGATCGAGCATAAATTCTATGCCTTTAAGAGGCTCAAGCGCCCGAATCAAAACCGCATCGGCTTTACCTTCAACATTGGTAACCACATTAAACATTTCGTGAACTCCGTAGCAAAGATAAACATAAGCAACACCACCGTTGGCAAACATGATTTCATTTCGTTTGGTAATTCCTTTATAGGCATGACTCCCCCGTTCTATTTCAGAATAAGCCTCTGTTTCAACAATCATGCCGCTGGTAGTTATTCCGTTTATTCTTGTTACCAAAATTTTTCCCAATAGTTCTTGGGCAATGGTGGTTACGCTTTTCCGCAAATAGAAATTTGAATTCAATTTCATGGTTGTTAAAGCGATGTTAAATAGTGATTTCCAATACAAAGAAGTATAAATTTGCGATTCGATAAAAAATAAATCCAATGAAAACTATTCTATCCTTTTTGATGATTGCAGCAAGCTTGTGCACAGTTGCGCAAGTAAAAACTCCAGCGCCAAGCCCAGCAGGTTCCGCATCGACTGTTGTCGGACTTACAGATGTTAAAATCGACTATTCACGCCCTCGTGTGAAAGGCAGAAAAATTTTTGGTGAAGGCGATGGATTCCTCCAGCCCTTTGGCAAAATCTGGAGAGCAGGTGCAAATGACGGAACGTTCGTCTCCTTCTCAGATGACGTGACCGTGGAAGGCATTAAAGTTCCTGCTGGCAAATACTTGCTCTACGCATGGCCGGGCGCTACCGAATGGACTTTGTCCTTATACAAGGACCTGACTTTGGGTGGCAATACCGAGCAGTATGACAAAACCAAAGAAGCGGCCAATTTCAAAGTGAAGTCAGAGAAACTGACTGAAAAAGTTGAAATGCTTACCTACAATATCACCGACTTGTCAGACGACAGCAAGACGGCAAAAATTCAATTAGCTTGGGAAAATACTTCCGTTAAATTCTCCATTGGAGTTGATTTTGACGCTAAGGTGATGGCATCCATTGAAGCAAGCACCAAGGTGAATCCAGGAAATTATGCAGCGGCAGCCAACTACTACTTGGCAACCGGCAAAGACCTAAACAAGGCATTGGAATGGATGGATCTCGCGATCGCAGGTAATCCAAATGCTTTCTGGAATATTCACACTAAAGCGAAGATTCAAAAAGCAATGGGCGACAAAAAAGGTGCAATCGCTACAGCTCAGCAATCGCTTGACAAAGCCAAAAGCAACAAGGATGGAGACTTCGGTTATGTAAAATTAAATGAAGAGTTGATTAAGTCATTGAAATAATCAGAAAGCAAATTGAGTTTGCAAAGAAGGTGACCTTAATCGGTTGCCTTCTTTTTTTGCACCGACATCAGCTGAAACAAAATAGATAATATGAGTACCACAGCACAACCAATAATATTGTAGTACAAAAAGGCAATGTCGTCATAGAAAAAGCGATAACATGTCAATACACTTAATTCTGCAATGACGGCCGCCCAAAAAACAGCATTGCTCTTAATCGATTTAAAATAGAATGCCACTAAGAAAATGCCGAGCATCGTTCCGTAAAATAATGAACCGATGATGTTCACGTACTGAATTAGGTTCTCAGAAAAATTGGCAAGCCACGCAAATACAATGGCAATCAATGCCCAAAGAATGATAAATCCTCTAGACACATTTAAATAGTGCAAAGCAGAGCCAGTCTCTTTGAAAATCCTTTTATAAATATCTACGGTGGTTGTTGAGGCCAGCGCATTCAGCTCGCCCGCCATAGACGACATCGCTGCCGAAAACATTACGGCCAGCAATAGCCCGATGAAACCATGTGGCAAATAATGCAGCACAAAATTTAAGAAAACATAGTCTGTGTCCTTCACTGATTTTAACTCGACATTTCTAGATGAGGCGATGAACTTGCGTGTGCGAAGTTTCAAGCTGTCTTCCCTCAGTTTGCTTATGTGATATTTTTCCTTCGCAGTATTGATTTGTTCTTGATCATTAGCTTTGATTGCTTGAACTAACTCCGTTACCGATTTACTTTTTTGTTCGAAAATCGCTGTCAATTTCTTTTGAACACCTTCAAATTGCTCTTGATTATTTTGATTGATTATCTCTTTAAGCAACACTTCGTTATGGAAAATTGGCGGCTGATTGAATTGGTAAAATACAAATACCAAAACGCCAATAAATAGGATAACAAATTGCATCGGGATTTTCAGGAGTCCGTTGAATATTAAACCCATTCTGCTTTCTGTCAATGATTTCCCCCCAAGGTATCGCGCCACTTGAGATTGATCCGTTCCGAAATAGGAAAGAAACAAAAACGTGGAAGCAAATAATCCAGACCAAATATTGTATCGGTCATTCCAATGAAACTTAGTAGAGATAATATTTAATTTTCCAAGCTCACCAGCAATATTAACTGTGTTAGCAAATGAAACATCACTGGGCAACAATGTAAAAGCGATGACGCCCGCCACAATCATTCCACCCAATATTACTGACATCTGAAGTTGCTGAGTTAAGCTTACGGCAGCCGATCCACCCGTTACAGAGTAAATGATTACCGCTATTCCAATCAGCAGCGTTGTAAAAAAAATATCCCAACCTAAAATAGTACTAAGCACCAGAGATGGAGCAAACAATGTAATACCCACTGAGAGGCCTCTCAACAATAAGAACAGTATTGCTGCCAGCGTTCGTACTTTAAAATCAAATCTTGTTTCGAGATATTCGTAAGCAGTAAAGACTTTTAATCTGTAATATATCGGCAGCATGGTGACTGAAATGATGACCATAGCCAGAGGCAAGCCCAAATAGAATTGTAGAAAACGCATTCCATCTTCTACTGCCTGTCCAGGTGTGCTCAAAAAAGTAACGGCACTGGCCTGTGTGGCCATGATTGAAACACCAATCATCCACCACTTTTGGTTGCTACCTTTTAAAAAGGATTCAACGCTATTTGTACTTCGAGTTTTCCAGGTGCCGTAGGCTACAATAGCAACAATGGTCCCCAATAAAACAAGCCAGTCAAGCGCGATCATGAAAAGGAATTAGTCAATAAAAAATAAATCACCACTTGCACAAGCATAAACGCAAGCACCAAAAAATACCATGTTCGCCAATGCCGAAAAAGTGGTGGTTTCCCTTCCATGAATTTACTTTCAACTAATAATCGTAAGAATGTAGCTTTAGAATTTACCTCTCCAATTGCCATTCACCATAAATGTCCCATCATCCTGAACAGTAAAAACTATCCTTCGAAGCTTAGATTTATCCTTTGATAAAAAATAAACTGTGTTCTCGTATGGGGTCACTTTATTTTGAAGATCATCCACAAAACCCATTTCAAAGGAAAGACTGCTAATTGAGGCAACATCCTTTTTCAATATTGTCTTTCCATTCGAATCAACAACCAATAC
>DPLR01000446.1 GCA_003541895.1 Cytophagales bacterium
ATTAACACTTTTTACCCTTTTCTTAACAGGACACAAGGTTTTTGGGTGCGAAGTTTGTACAGTTCAATTGAACAGTTTAAGTTTAACCTAAAATTGATATAGAAATGAAAAAGTTAATGTTTTTTGCGGTTGTGGCCTTGATTACCCATGCGGGCTTTGGCCAAAACCAATCTGCCAAATCTGAAAATGCATTGATTCAGTGGGAAGCCTCTACCCATGATTTCGGAAAAATCAAACAGGGGGTTCCGGTTTCTTACGAATTCAAATTCACAAACAAAAGCAAAGTGCCTGCGGTGATTACTAACGCTCAACCATCATGTGGTTGTACAACGCCAAGCTGGACTCGCGAACCTGTTATGCAAGGTGGCGAAGGTCACGTGAAGGCTACTTTTAATGCACAAGCAGTTGGTCCGTTTGATAAAGTGATCACAGTTTCTGCCAACACTGAAGGTGGAATTGTATTGCTTCATATCAAAGGAGAAGTTGAAGCTGCAACTCCGGTAGCAAAGCCGAACTAAAAAATTATTGTGGTATAAAAAAAGTCAGGCACTGCCTGACTTTTTTGTTTTGTTTAAATACAGATCATAGTTCGCGAATCCAAATATTTCTGAATTTCACTGGATCACCGTGATCCTGTAATCTGATCGGCATCTTTGCCGGATGAACGAGGGGCTTAGTTTGTCCGATAAAACAAGTTGGTCCTTTTAATTCAATGTTATTATGAATCAACACTCCATTATGAAAAACGGTTACACGAGCAGGATATACTAACTCACCTTTTTCACCGAATACAGGTGCCGAGAAAGCGACATCATAAACCTGCCATTCTCCAGGTGGGCGAGAAGCATTTGCCGAAGGAATAGCTTGTTTATAAATACTTCCTGCCTGCCCGTTTGAATACGTTTGATTATCATATGAATTCAATACCTGAAGTTCGTATAGGCTCATAAGAAAAATTCCGCTATTGCTGTAGCCCTGACCTTGTTTTCCTACTGCATCAGGTGACAGCCATTCTATATGCAACTGAAAATTGCTAAATCTTTTTTTAGTCTCAATTGCGCCATTGCCTGGCTTTACAATTAGTTCTTTGTTTGCAATATTCCATCCGGCATCGATGTGTTTAAAATTCTCATCCCACTCTTTCAATATTTTTTCTATTCCTTCGATCGTGCCTGCTTCGCCTTTGAATTGAGGGTTTTGCCATTCATTAAGATTACTCCCATCAAATAGTATAATTGCATCCGCTGGTGGCTCAGCGCACAGTTTTCCCGGTGTAACAATTTTTGGCTTGGGCTCCCAAACTTCTGTTGCCTTTGGGTCATTGGGTTGTGACTGCGAGAAAGAATGTAGTGACATTTGAACAAAAAGAATCAGAAGATACTTTTTTGAACAGATTAAGTATTTCATATTTTATTTTCTTAAGGATTCAAAATACAAAAAAATTATTCCTCGTGGTATCGATTTAGGATGTGCTGACTAATGATTTGATAAACCTCAGAAATCTCAGGTGAGGTTTGCAAAAAGGTCATGTGTTTGTCTAAAGTTTCAATGTCGCCCCGTTTTGCCGGTCCGGTCTGGGCGGCCTCAGGCCCGAGCTGTAAACTTTTTTGAATCGTCTCAGCGATGAGTGGTTTCAGCCAATTGAACTCCAAACTATTCTGCTCCATAATTTCTTTCGAAATGGTCAGCATGTGGTTGGTAAAGTTCGAGGCAAATACCGCAGCAACATGAAGTGCTTTGCGCTCTTCAGAGGTAATTCTCCAAACCTGATTACTGATGGTTTTGGCCAATCCACTTAATACAATATTCGTTTCCTCGTTAGCACTTTCAATAAAAATGGGTGTTTGCTGAAAATCGACTTTTTTATTTTTTGTAAAAGTTTGCAGCGGATAAAAGACACCAATGTTGGCAGTGGCTGCAAATTGCAAATCTGATAACGGAATACTTCCGGAGGTGTGAGCCAGCACGGCATCATCAGGCAAAATGATTTCTTGTGCTATAGAAACGATGCTATCGTCATTGACCGCAACCATAAACACAGACGAATCGCTGGTAGAAAAATCGAGCGAAGCTTTTACCTCGGCTTGGTAAAGTCGTTCAGTTAATGCAGCAGCATGCCGTGCGTTTTGACTGTACACTTCTTTCACTACGTAGCCGGCATTGTCAAGTGCCGGAGCCAGATGCCACGCGAGATTTCCAGAACCAATAAACGAGATGTTCATTTAACTCACCTGAGCCTTTACAAGCTCGCTTACTTTCTCGACAGTAAAATCAATTTCTTCAACGGTATTGTATTTGCTAAATGAAAAACGAACCGCACCTCTTTTCGAATTGGGGTAGAGCGCACCCAACACATGCGAGCCCGTAGAGGCCCCACTGGAGCAAGCACTTCCGCCCGAGGCAGAAATTCCCTGAAGATCTAAATTGAAGAGCATCATTTCATTTTCTTCCGATTCGGGAAATGAAACATTCAGCACGGTATAAAGACTCTGATTTAAATTATCTGAATCGCCATGAAAGCTAACGCCCGGAATATTCGCTTTCAGTTTTTCGATCATGTGATTTTTTAGTTTCACAATGTGTGCTTCGTGTTCCGCCATTTCGCGGTAGCAGATTTCCAACGCTTTTGCCAAACCAATGATGCCGTAGGTATTCTCAGTTCCACCGCGCATGTTACGTTCTTGTGCGCCACCGTGCACCAATGGTTTTATTTTTTTGTCTTTGTTGATGTACATGAAGCCAACACCTTTGGGTCCATGAAATTTATGAGCTGCTGCTGTAAGTCCATGTACTTTCAATTGTTTCATGTCGTGTTCATAATGCCCCATCGTTTGTACGGTGTCCGAATGGAAATAGGCATTGTACTGCTGACAGAGTTCACCTACTTTCTGGATGTTGAGCAGGTTACCGATTTCGTTGTTGGCATGCATCAGCGAAACCAACGCGTTGGGAAACTCTTTCAACAAGCTTTCAAGATGAGCTAAATCGATGTGACCTTTTTCCGTTAACCGAACCACATGCAATTCAATTGCACCCTGTCGATGTAAAAGTTCTAAAGTATGCTCAACTGCATGATGCTCGATAGGCGAGGAGATGGCGTGCTTGATGTTGTACGTTTGGATTGCTCCGCGAATAATTGCATTGTCGGCCTCTGTGCCGCCTGAAGTAAAAATAATTTCACCTGGTGTGCAATTGAGAAGTTCCGCCACTTTTTTTCTTGCCGACTCAATGGCAGCGCGTACTTTTCTTCCATGAGCGTGTATAGAAGAAGGATTGCCGAAGTCTTCGAGCATGAAGGGTTTCATGGCTTCAAATACTTCATGATCGAGCGGGGTGGTGGCTGCGTTGTCTAAGTAAACTCTCATGTTGAAAAGCAAATTACGAGTGCGGACTACAAAGTACGGACTACAAAATTATCATTTATGAAAACAAAAACGAAAAACGATTAACCAACTACTAACAACGCTTTAATATCATTAATAATTCGCTGCGCCAATTCATTGGCTTTCTTTTCGTTTTGCGACTCAGCATAAATGCGAATGATTGGCTCGGTGTTGCTCTTGCGCAAATGAATCCATTCTTTGGTCGATTCAAAATCTATCTTCACGCCATCAATCGTGTTGATTTTTTCGGATTGATATTTTGCTTGAATTTTCTCCAGAATTCCGTCAACGTTGATTTGCGGAGTGAGTTCAATTTTATTCTTCGAGATAAAATATTCGGGATACGTTCTCCTCAACTCTGAGACTTTCATTTTTTTCTTTGCCAGATGCGTTAAGAAGAGTGCAATGCCCATCAGCGCATCCCTACCATAATGCAACTCGGGGAAAATCACGCCACCATTTCCTTCACCACCAATTACGGCTTTTGTTTCTTTCATGGCGTTCACCACATTCACTTCGCCCACGGCAGCTGCATTGTATTTTCCTCCGGCATTTTCCGTCACATCGCGAAGTGCACGGGTAGATGAAAGATTCGCAACGGTATTCCCTTTTCGCTTGCTCAGCACATAATCTGCTATGGCCACGAGTGTATATTCTTCGCCAAATGGTTTTCCGTCATCGCTCACAAAAGCCAAACGATCAACATCGGGGTCAACAATAATTCCCATATCAAACTTTCCTTTTTTCACTTCGCGGCAAATCGCTTTGATGTTTTCAGGAAGTGGCTCTGGGTTGTGCGGAAATTTTCCAGTTGGCTCGCAAAACATTTTTTTAACCGATTTCACGCCCAATTCTTTCAGAAGCTGAGGCACGGCAATTCCTCCCGAAGAATTCACTGCATCAACTACAATTTTGAATTTTGCATTTTGAATT
>DPLR01000323.1 GCA_003541895.1 Cytophagales bacterium
TCAAAAGAGTGCACAGAAATCCATAAAAACTTAGGGAGTATTTTTCAAGGTCTCAACGCCAACAAGAAATATGTTTTCTATCGAGCGTTTGAGAAACTCCCTAACGGTAAAGACGAAGTGAAGAATTACGGATTCAAGAGATACGGGGAGAAATAAACGGCACAAAATCCAAGGCTGTAGTTGGTAAATAAAATTCTTTTTATTTGTTGTTAAGTCGCCTGACCAACAACTTACACTCTTCATCCTATACTTTTTTGTGTGTTTTTGTTTGTGCGCAAACCAACAGCATGTGGTTCAAATTCTTAAAGCACAACAAAAAAAACAGGGCTAAAACATGTCCTTTTTTATTTCTTAATTCTGTTGAAAATTCTCCAAGCATTTCATTATCAAATTCACTAATTTTCAAAATTTAATTAGCACATGATTGCTTATCTCAAAGGGAAATTGGTTTACAAAGAACCAACGCACGTGGTGATTGAAGTGAACGGCATCGGTTATCACGTAGGCATCTCACTCCACACATTTTCAGCAGTAAAAGACAAGGAAGACATCCGGTTGGCCACCTACCTGCACGTGCGCGAAGATGCTCACGTACTTTATGGGTTTGCCACCGATGCCGAAAAGCAGATGTTTCAGGCATTGATCTCGGTAAACGGAATTGGCCCGAGCACAGCCCTGGTGGTGTTAAGTTATCTCACCCCCGATGAGCTGAAATTGGCCATTGTTCATGAAGATACCGCAGCCTTGCAAGCCGTGAAAGGAATTGGGGGCAAAACCGCCCAGCGCATGGTGCTTGAACTGAAAGACAAAATGCGCAAAGAAAGTCTTGAAGAAACCGCTGGAAATCAGGGTTTGGTGCGCAATACCATGCGCTCGGAAGCGTTAACTGCGTTGATTACCTTGGGAATAGGTAAAGTGCCGGCTGAGAAGAGCATAGATGCCATCCTGAAAAGAAGCGGGGGAAGCATTAGTTTGGAAGAGCTGGTAAAACAAGCATTAAAAACCGCCTAAATACGATTGAGAGAATTGCAACGGAAGGTGAAAACCATCATCGGGGTGTGGTGCATTGGCTTCGCAATGTGCTGGCCAGCATCTCTTGCCGTTGCCCAAGATTCCGTCAAGACAAAAAAAGCAGATTCCACAAAATATAGAATCATCAATCCATACCTGCCCAACTTTATGTTGCGCGACCGGTTGGGCGATCCATTTTCTAATTACACTTCTTCGTCTCCGTTTTTCCTCAAAAACCCAAAGAGTTTAAACACGGATATCACTTTAGATACAGGGATGCATTACAACATTTCTGAACGATTTGGCAAAGTGAACTACAGGCCCAACTCAACCATGTCTTTTTCAGATTTCAACAGACAGCAAGACCGCTCTTTCCGCAAAGGATATTTTAAAGGCAAAAGTCTGGGCCTGGATGGCGAAAGTGCGGTGAGCAGCAGAAGTTCGTTGCCGAAAATTTATTTGAGCCCCGTACTCGACCGCTTGTTTGGTGGTAGTTACGTTGAGTTGGTGCCGAAAGGATTGGTGACCCTGGACTTGGGCGGATCGTTTCAGAAAATCCAAAACCCATCCATACCCATCAGGCAGCAACGAAATGGTGGGTTGGAATTCAATGAACAGATTCAGTTGAACGTAGCTGGAAAAGTGGGAGAGAAACTCAAGATCAATACCAATTTTGACACCCAACATTCCTTCGATTTTCAGAACAGTATGAAGGTAGAATACTCGGGTTTGAAAGAAGACCTGCTGAAAAAACTGGAGATTGGAAATGTGAGTCTGCCCTTGAATAATAGTTTGATCAAAGGATCGCAAAATTTATTTGGTGTAAAGGCGCAAATGCAATTCGGAAAATTGAATGCTACCATCATTGCATCAACGCAGCGAGGCAAACAATCTTCAGTGCATGTTTCGGGCGGCAGTAATGGTCTTTCGCAAGGCCGGCCTTTTGAAATTGTTGCTTCGAGTTATGATGATAACCGCCACTTTTTTTTGGCGCAGTTCTTTCGCGATCATTTTGAGAAATGGCTCGGATCAATTCCCGGCCAAGTATCTTCTGGAGTAAATATCACGCGTATTGAGGTTTACTCCATCAACCGACAAAACGATACACAATCTCTTCGTGATGTGGTTGGTTTTATGGATATGGGCGAGTCGGATAAAATCTATAGGACCGATCTGTTCACGGATAAAAATACGTATCCTGGTCGCCCTGCTTACAACCTATCAAACGACATGTTTAAAGTGCTGCCGGCTAACCGATCGAGTGCGAGCATTGAATCAGAACTTGTTCCGAACACTGGCATTGGTTTAATCAAAGGAACGGACTTCGAAATTTTGCAGAGCGCAAGAAAATTGGCGTCCACTGAATTTACACTTAATGCCCAATTGGGCTACATCACCTTGCAACGCAAACTCCAAAACGATGAAGCCCTTGCCGTTGCTTTTGAATACACCTACAACGGACAAGTTTATAAAGTGGGAGAGTTGACCGAAGATTATTCTAACCGTGCTACCACGGATGTCATCTATTTAAAAATGCTGCGCCCGCGTTCTATCAACATCAAAAACTCTTTCAGTAAGATTATTCCTTCGTGGAATTTGATGATGAAAAATATTTACAATTTGGGTGTCAACCAAATAACGCGCGATGGATTTCAATTGAAAGTAATTTATCGTGACGATAGAACGGGTATTGATAATCCACAACTTCAAGACGGAACGCCCTATGTAAAATCACAGCAGTTGATCAAAGTGATGGGGCTCGATCGATTGAATCCCTACAACGATCCGCAGCCCGATGGTAACTTCGATTATGTAGAAGGCTTAACCATTAACTCCACTACGGGCCTTGTTATTTTTCCTGTTCTCGAACCTTTCAATGATGGTCTTCACAATTTATTTTACGCATCCGCGGATGACCAGATGACGCCCGATACCCGCGGGTTTCTGGTGAATAAATATTTGTACGACACACTTTACCACACCACTCAAGCAGAAGCAGCGCTCGTCACCACAAAGAATAAATTTTTTATTACGGGCTCGATGAAAGCAGGAACAGGTCGTGAAATTCCGATTCAGGCATTTAACCTTACGCCTGGTTCAGTTCACGTGTATGCCGGAGGTTCGCCATTGCAGGAGGGAAGAGATTATACTGTTGATTACACATTTGGTAAAGTCACGATTTTGAATGAAGGTATTTTGAGTTCGGGCAAAGACATTGATGTGACTTATGAGCAGCAAGATCCGTTTGCTTTTCAAACACGGACATTAGTTGGTACTCGATTGGATTACAAGCTGAGCGATGAAGTGAATTTGGGTGGAACATTTCTTTACTACAACGAGCGACCGCTGATCACTCGAAATTTGATTGGGAGCGAACCCGCGCGAAACATTCAATATGGGCTAGACTTTAACATGAAAAAGAATTCGCGCATCCTCACGAAAATGGTAGATGCATTGCCCTTCATTCAAACCAAAGAGACTTCCACAGTTTCAGTGAACGCTGAGTTTGCTCAGTTGCTTCCCGGAACTTCGAATAAAATTCATGGGCAAGGCACATCGTTCATCGATGATTTTGAAAATGCGGCAACGCCTTACAGTCTTCTTTCACCTCAAGGATGGAAATTAGCTTCAACACCAACCGATCCTGCTTTCGACTTAAGCAATGGAGCGGAAAACGATTTGAGGGCAGGGTACAAAAGAGCGAAGTTGGCTTGGTTTCAAGTCGATAATATTTTTTACATCACAGGAGGTAGCACGTATGCACCACCGAACATCAAACTTACCAACCACTACACGCGCCCTGTTTTACCCAATGAAATATTTCCCTACTTCGATCCATACATCGGTAATTTCTATCAGCCTGTTTTGAACTTTGCTTATTTCCCTAGTGAGCGGGGACAATATAATTATACTCCTAATATTGACACAGAAGGTAAATTTAATAGCTCAACGGATCTGAAGAAAAATTGGGCAGGTATAACCACTGCGATTCGAACCAATGTTGATTTTGATGCCGCAAACATTGAGTACATCGAGTTTTGGTTGATGGATCCTTTCATCAAAGGACCTAACGGAGTAGTTGACGATGGAAAAACAGCCCAAAATAATACTGACGTTACTGGTAAACTTATTTTTCATGTAGGCAGTGTTTCAGAAGATGTTGGCCGCGATACCCACATGGCATTTGAAAATGGATTGCCGATTGATGGGAGCACAACCGATACATATACTGACAGTAAGTGGGGTAGTGTTACAAATAAGCAGTACTTGAATAATGCTTTTGACAATAACCCTTCATCAAGAGTCCATCAGGACGTTGGTTTGGATGGTAAGAATTCTGCGGATGAACAAATGTTTTTTGGTAATAAGAATAGTACTAATCCAAACATATATGCCAATATAGCAGACCCTTCAGCCGATGATTTCCATTACTACTTAGGTGGAGATTTAGATTCAAACAATGCACAGATTATTGAGCGATATAAATACTATAATGGTATGGAAAATAATTCTCCCATCGTTACCGGTGCTCAACCTTATGCTGCTTCAGGTTCCAACATCCCTGACAACGAAGACCTCAATGGCGATAACACGCTTACCGATCAAGAGGCCTATTACTCTTACAGCGTTCCGTTGGTGCCAGGTCAGATTGATGTAGGGAAAAAATATGTGGTTGATAAAATTACACCGAGCGGACATCCCGATGTAACGTGGTATTTGTATCGTATTCCGATCAGGGATTTTGAAGGACAATTTGGTGAGATCAATGGTTTCAAAACCATCAAATACATTCGTATGATCATGACGGGTTTTACTCAACCCGTTGTACTGCGGATGGCTAATTTCCGTACGGTGGGTCAGCGGTGGAGACAATATGCTGGCAACTTACAAGAGTCTTCGCTTACACAAGTGATCGAACCCAACCTCGACAACTTCACAGTTTCTACAGTGAACATTGAAGAGAACGGTCAAGGAGATGCAAGTAAGCCTGGTTATGTTGAACCTTTGGCTCGCGACCGCGATGTAACCTCAACGGTGCAACGAAGATTGAATGAACAATCAGGTCAACTCTGTGTAACCGGTTTGCCCGATGGCGATGCGCGCGCGATGTACAAAAATGTATCGATGGACTTTTTCAATTACGGACGAATAAAAATGTTTATCAGTGCGCATGGACCGTTGGTGAAAGACGGAGATGTAAAAGCATTTTTGCGATTGGGTACTGACCCTGACCAAAACTATTATGAAATAGAATTACCGTTGAAAATTACTCCACCAGATACGCGCGACCCAAATAGTGTTTGGCCTGAGGAAAATCAGATTGATTTGCAGCTTGACAAATTATACTCTTTAAAAATAGCACGCGACAGAGACTGCCCCAACTGCATTGGTTCAAATCTGGCCTATCCACTTTACGGTCCACAACCCGTGGGCGATGGCAAACACAGTATCCGAATCATGGGTAGGCCCGATATGAGTTCGGTGAAAGTGATTATGATTGGTATTCGAAACCCCAGAACACCCGATGCAAAACCGTATGATGTCTGCTTGTGGGCAGATGAACTTCGCCTAACGGATTTTGACCAAACTGCCGGATGGGCAGCGAATGTGGTGGTGAATGCAAAGCTCGCAGACTTAGGAAATGTTACTGGGTCATTCCGCCACATTGGTTTTGGGTATGGCGATGTGCAATCCAAAATTTCTGCTCGTGCCAGAAGCAATACCAACCAATTTGATATTTCGATGAACCTCAATTTAGATAAGTTACTTCCTCGAAATACCGGATTGAAAATCCCGATGTTTTTTAGTTATGAAACGATTATCATCGACCCTAAATATGATCCGGCAAATCCTGACTTGAGGATCGGTGCAGCTTTGCAAGCATTTAACACGGATGCCGACCGAAGGCAATACTTAAACACAATTCAAGATCGATCGTACAGGCGAAGTTTGAATTTTACCAACGTCAAAAAAGTCAAAGTGCAAAAGGATGCCAAGAGTCACATTTACGACATCGAGAATTTTGCTTTCACCTATTCTTTTAGTGAGGCACGCCAACACAATTTTAATTTAATTGAAAACACACGCAAGCAAGTGAGAGGAGCGGTGTCATGGCAATATCAATCGAAGTTTAAAGGTTTCCACCCTTTAAAGGATGTGAAATTTGTTTCTTCAAAATATTTACAGCTGGCAAAAGATTTCAATTTCAATCCTGTGCCTACAAGCATTTCAGTTCGCGGTGAACTGGATCGATCGTATTCTAAAATAGCGTATCGCGCCTACACGCCCGATAATCCGAATGCCATGACTACGGCACCGCAGTTTCAAAAATATTTTCTCTTTAATAGATACTATAACATGAGTTGGCAATTGACCAAGTCATTGAAGTTTGATTACAATGCAACGGTCAACGCCATTGTTGATGAACCAGACACTGACCCGCGTGGTGGTTATTCAGCTACACAAAATAGGTACATCAGTTCACGCATGTACTACGATTCGGTCATGCGCAACCTGAAAAACTTCGGGCGTATAAAATATTTTGAACAAAATATTACCGCGACTTACACTTTACCCTTAGATAAATTTCCGCTGACGAACTGGATCAATGCCGACTACCGACATACCGTAGGTTACAATTGGCGCGCGGGTCCCTTGCAGACAGATCCTACTAAGAACTTAGGAAACGTGGCGCAAAACAACCGGAGCGAAACCTATACGGGAAAATTTGATTTGCTTAAACTCTATAACAAAAGCGATTTCCTAAAAAGCATCAATGCGCCCAAAGCACCGCCACCACCTCAACCGAAAAACGCGGCTGAGCGTGCTAAGCTGGCGAAGGCCGATACGTTGCCACACCCTCCTGAATTAAAATTGGTGCGTGCAATTATGCGGTTGGCTATGTCATTAAAGAGTATCAATGGAACCTATACCGTTACAGAAGGAACGATAATGCCTGGCTTTAATAAGTCACCACATTTATTAGGACTTGATCAATCGTGGATGGCACCGGGCGTGGGTTTTGTTTTAGGGCAACAAGATCCATTGATTATGCACCGGGCTCAACAGCATGGATGGATTACAAACAACCCAAACCTAACCACACCGTTCAGTCAAACGCAATCCAAGACATTGAACTTAACTGCACAAGCGGAGCCGTTGGCCGATGTGAAGATGCAATTCACCGCAAACAAAACCACCACCGCATCTTTTCAGGAGATATACCGAATGGATAGCACCTCAAACCAGTTTCAAGATTTTAGCCCTTCGCGAAGTGGTTCATATAAGATTTCTTTTATCTCGGTGAACACCGCATTTATGAAAGGCGATAAAGTCTTTCAATCGTTTAAAGATAACCTCACATTTTTGCAAAATAGGTTTAGTAAAGTAACTGGTAACTCAGGTTATGAAGGGCAATCGCAAGATGTCTTGATCCCTGCTTTCATTGCTGCTTATGGAGGTCGTTCGCCAAATACAGTTAGCCTTTCTCCGTTCCCAAAAATTCCATTGCCAAACTGGCGACTTGATTACAATGGGTTAACAAAATTAGAGCCCTTTAAAAGTATTTTCACTTCTGTCAGCATCACGCATGCTTATACTTCATCATACCAGGTTGGAAATTATTCTAACTCATTACTTTATAATGCCAGCAATGGATTTAATGTTTCACAGTTGTCGCTGAATAACCCGATTGAAAATTACAATTCGGGGCACAACTCGTATGCTACTGTCTCAGATACTACCAGCAAACAATTAGTGCCCATTTATGTGATCAACCAAGTATTGATCAGTGAAACGTTTGCGCCTTTGATTGGAGTGAGCGTGAAAACCAAAAGCAAGTTGAGTCTCACCTTCAATTACAAAACCAAGCGTGATGTTTCCTTAAACGTATCGAATGCTCAGATTACGGAGATGACAGGAAAAGATTGGTCGTTGGAGATTGGATATACAAAGAACAATATGAAGTTGCCTTTCCGCGATCAGGGTAGAATTATTACGTTGAAGAACGATGTTACTTTCAGGATGACGATGGGCGTTACCAATAACCAAACCGTGCAACGAAGACTTGATGAAGGGAGCACTATTACCAATGGTAATATCAACTTTCAGTTGCGACCCAATATCAGTTATGTAGCCAACAAAAAACTGACGCTGCAGATTTATTTCGAAAGGACTGTGAATGATCCACTGGTATCAAACTCTTACCGAAGGTCAACCACGAAGGGTGGCTTTAAGCTGATATTTAATTTGTCGCAATAATTGATTCATTTGACTATTGGTCATTAACCCTTATTTTTGAGCCTCAAAAAAAATCTTATGAATATTCCTGCAGAACTGAAATACACCAAAGATCACGAATGGGTAAAAATCGATGGCGCCACAGCGCTCGTTGGTATTACTGAATTTGCACAAGGCGAACTTGGAGATATTGTTTACGTTGATGTAACCACTGCCGGTTAGGAGTTGAATCAGCACGATGTTTTTGGAACTGTGGAGGCAGTAAAGACCGTTTCTGATTTGTATCTACCGCTGAGTGGAAAAATTATTGAATTCAATAAATCGTTGGAGACCGCACCAGAAAAAGTGAACTCAGATCCATACGGTGAAGGTTGGATGATTAAAATTGAAATAAAAAATCCGGCCGAGACTTCAGCGTTACTTTCTGCCGATCAATACAAGGAACTTATTGGTAAGTAAAATGTTTTGAAAGTGATGCTGTGATTTTTGCAGTATCAACCATCAAGAATGATTGAACTCCCTGTTATATCACCTGAAGCAAAAAAACGCAAGCCAGAGTGGCTTCGTGTGAAATTGCCGGTCGGACCTGACTATGCAAGGGTTCGCAGATTGGTAGACGAAAACAAACTTCACACGATTTGCGAAAGTGGTAATTGTCCTAACATGGGCGAGTGTTGGGGCGCGGGCACGGCCACATTTATGATCTTGGGAAATATATGCACACGCAGCTGTACATTTTGTGCAGTAGCTACCGGCCGCCCAACTGAGTACGATACCGATGAACCTGCACGTGTTGCAGAGGCCATCAAAAAAATGGGAGTGAAGCATGCCGTGATCACTTCGGTAAATCGCGATGAATTGAAAGATCGCGGGGCAGAAATCTGGTATCAAACCGTGGTGCAAACCAAGTCCTTAAGTCCATCCACGACAATTGAAACACTGATCCCCGATACAAAAGGAAACTGGGATGCGCTATACCGCATGATTGATGGTGGACAAGAAGTAGTTTCTCACAATATGGAAACCGTTGGCCGTCTTTATAGAATGGTACGCCCGCAAGCCAAATATGAACGCAGCCTTGAACAAATCAAGAGGATACGCGAAGCAGAAAAGAGAACCAAGTCCGGCATTATGCTAGGTGTGGGTGAAACAAAAGAAGAAGTGTTTAAAGCGATGGATGATCTGGCAGGGAATGGATTAATGATACTCACACTCGGTCAATACCTTCAACCTACCAAAATGCATTTGGAAGTTGCCGAGTTTATCCATCCGGATACTTTTGCGATGTATAAAGAAGAAGGCCTGAAGCGCGGATTGAAATATGTTGAATCAGGTCCGCTGGTCCGCTCCAGCTATCATGCCGAGCGCCATGTGCATGTGGCTTTCTAATCAGGAGTAAGAATCAAGCAGTAAGAAGTAAGAATGGATTTGGCAAGATGAGATAATTATCTCCCTTACAG
>DPLR01000156.1 GCA_003541895.1 Cytophagales bacterium
GTCAGAAAAAAAGCCTGCCCCAAAAAAAGCCCGTACTCGAGCCTTCCCTTTTTCCGATCAATCCAGGTCAACAAAATTTATTGGCCGGATCGATGGGCGAACTTCGTGACTCGCATTTTCATGCCGGGCTTGACATACGCACCGACAATCAAGCAGGTGCACTCGTGCGGGCAACGCAGCGTGGCTATGTATCGCGCGTAATCGTGAGTGCCTTTGGTTACGGACAAGTTTTGTTTGTCACTCATCCAGACAGCAATGTTTCTGTGTATGCACACCTCGATCGGTTTAAAGGCAAGCTTGCCGAGTATGTGTTAAAAAAACAATACGAGCAGAAATCCTTCAACCTAAACCTTGAACTTTCTCCTGATCAATTTCCAGTGAACCGCGGTGACACTATTGCTTTCTCGGGAAACACCGGAGCATCGGCTGGACCGCATTTGCATTTTGAAATCCGAAACGGCAAGAACGAAGCACTCAACCCACTCACTTTCGGTTTCACGGAAATTAAAGATCGCGTGGCGCCCATCGTACAGAAGGTGGCGATAAAACCTTTGAACATCGATTCAAGAATTAACGGAGCCTACGCTAGCGCTGAATTTTATTTGCTTCGCAACGGATCAAATTATTCAGCTCCCTCGGGAATACAAGTGAAAGGCAAGGTGGGAATAGAAATTCTAGCCGTTGATAAAATGGATTTGTCGCGTTTTACGTGCGGCATCAACCACATCGAAATGTTTGCCGACAGTGAAAAAGTATTCTCGCAAAAAATCAACTCCATCAGTTTTGAAGACTATGATGACATCGTAATGTTGATGAACTATCACGAACTAAAAACACGCGGCCTGCGATTCAATAAATTATACATTGACGATGGCAATCCATTTAACTATTACGAAACAGCCAAAAATCGGGGAGAGATTTCGGTCAATGACAAACCGGTAAACGTGGTTGTGAATTTGAAAGACACCTATGGAAACGAGAGTCATTTAAAAATCAATTTCATTCCTGATAAAGTCGAGCATCCATTGATGCCCAAGCCGATGATGCAACCGTTCGAGTATGAAGTAAAAGGAAACGTACTTGCCCTACGAACACAAGGCTGCAATGCGAAGAGTAAAATCACCGTGTTCGAGAAAGGTGCATCCGTTTTAAAAGAACCATCGCAAGAAGGCAATGGGCAGCAACTTTTCTTAATCGATCTGCAAAAAACAATTCCCGATTCAGTTCAAACCTGTCAGAGCATGATTCGCTTTGACATTGCCGATAAAATTCCTTCTAATATAGAGTACACTTTTTACAGCGATTGGGCCGACATTCATTTCAGTCCGCACTCGCTTTACGACACTTTGTTCATGAATTTCTCCAATAAAATTCAGGAGGGAACCGAACTATTTTCCATTGGGAAAACTACCATTCCTTTGAAAGAAACGATTGATATCAAACTGAAACCGGAGCATCAAAAGCCTAATTCAAAAGTAGCTGCCTATCACAAGGAAAACAAACACAATAAATTCATTGGAGGCCAGTGGGTAAATGGCAATTTTGAATTTATAGCCGAAGAACTTGGCGACTTCGTATTGTTGAAAGATACCATTGCTCCGGGCATCCGTAGAATTTATTGCAACGGATATGGTGCGCGCTTTAGAATCTCAGACAATCTTTCTGGAATCGATCATTTTGAGGCAACAATCAATGGCGAATGGCTGTTAATGAAGTACGATTATAAAACCGGCATCATTCAATCAGAAAAGTTGGATAATTCTATTCCGCTCAAAGGCAATTTTGAATTGAAAATAGTTGACCGGATGAATAATGTAACGATTTACAAACAAAAAATTCTTTAACCCATGGCATTACAAATTGGAAGCAAAGCACCAGAGTTTACCACCAAAGACCAAGACGGCAAGGAAGTAAAACTATCTTCGCTCAAAGGAAAAAAGGTGGTGTTGTATTTTTATCCGAAAGACATGACACCTGGCTGCACAGCCGAGTCGTGCGACCTTCGCGACAATTATAAACTTCTTCAGAAGCAAGGTTATGAAGTGCTTGGCATTAGTACCGATGACGAAAAAAGTCATCGCAAGTTTATCGAAAAAGAAAAATTGCCTTTTCGTTTGCTGGCCGATACCGACAAATCGGTTCAC
This sequence comes from Cytophagales bacterium, assembly GCA_003541895.1. Classification (GTDB taxonomy): domain Bacteria; phylum Bacteroidota; class Bacteroidia; order Cytophagales; family Cyclobacteriaceae; genus ELB16-189. The sequence goes on from DPLR01000156.1 coordinate 2,145, forward strand.
GCTAAATATGGCACGTGGGTAGAGAAATCGATGTATGGCAGAAAATACATGGGCACAGCCCGCACCACTTTTTTAATTGACGAGAGCGGTGTGATTTCAAATATTATTGAAAAGGTAGATACCAAAAATCATTCAGCTCAAATTTTAGGCAACGAAGTGAAGAGTGCACCCAAAAAAGTGGCTGCGAAAAAAACTCCTAAAAAGGCTGCCAAGAAAACGCCTGCCAAGGTTGCGGCTAAAACCCAGAAGAGAAAAAAATAGTTGATGTAATGTTCGAGGGTTATTTAAAATAATCTTCCGGACTATTGTCTATATCTTGTCTTTCAATCCATCATCAAAAATTAATTTGACATGGTTAAAAAGACTGTTTCTGTTCTATTGTTTTGTGTTGTGTATTCTTTTGCTTTCGGGCAATCAGTGAAAGATTTGACCTTAGCGGGTGATAAATTTTACTCTAAGAAAAACTACAGTGCTGCGATAAGGTCATTTTCTCAAGCACTTGCCGTTAACCCTGACGATGCAAATCTGAATTTCAAATTGGGCTTGGCGTATTTGTACTCTGATACTAAATCGAAAGCCGCTGCCTTCATCGACAAAGCCTATCGTTTGAACCCCAACATCAATTCAAAAATTGATTACTATTTGGGTATCGCCTTTCAAAATACCAACGAAATAAAAAAAGCGATAGAGCATTTTGAGTCTTTCAAAAAGAAAAATCCGAACGTGGCATCGGTGGCAGACGAAAAAATAGCACAATGCCGCGTGGCCGATTCACTTGCTCAATTTGAATTGAATGTAGTGATCGAAAATCTGGGGGCTGAAATCAACAGTCGGTTTATGGATCACTCACCAATTCTCTCGGCCGATGGCAACACACTCATCTTTACTTCTACTCGGCCTGATGATCCCAATGCCACAGACGCGTTAGAGGATGTGGACGTCCAGCACAAAAAC
>DPLR01000480.1 GCA_003541895.1 Cytophagales bacterium
ATGATCTCGAAGAAGAATTGCATGATTTGGAAGATGCGCTTCAAGTGAAGTATGGTGAATATTTGGAGGAAGCGTTGCAAGAGGTTCACGATAAACTTTCACCTGATACAGATATTCTTTTCCCGATTGCCTATCTAGCCAAAACTTATTCCATTACTGAGGCCAATGAATTTTCAGTTTCGGGAGTTGAAGGCGTTTTTGTAGAAGTCGATTCGATGCCAGGTAAGGAAACTAAATTGGTAATTGTGCCAAACCCTTTGCGCATCGTACTCAATACGAAAGATAAACAACAAGTCGTTTGGTCCGCTCAGTGAGCGAATTGTGTGGTACCCTAATTCATCTAATTCATGGATATCAAAACCATTATTTGATTCATGAAAAAAATTATTTCCTCCTTACTTCTCATTAGTTGTTTTGGGGTTAATGCCCAATACAATTCAAACGAGCCGTTAGCCCACACATTTTCTATTGTAGCACGCGATCCTAAAACTGGCGAGATGGCCGTGGCTGTGCAGAGCCATTGGTTCAGCGTTGGTTCAGTTGTTTCGTGGGGCGAAGCTGGCGTTGGTGTGGTGGCTACGCAGTCGTTCATTAATAAATCTTTTGGCATTCGCGGACTTGAGTTGTTAAAGCAAGGTAAGTCTGCCCAGGAAGCGTTGGATATTTTATTGAAGGATGATAATGGTCGTGATTTCAGACAAGTCGGCATTGTTGATGTCCAGGGAAGAGTAGCTGCTTTTACAGGAAAGAGTTGCATTGCCGAAGCTTCACATTATGCTGGTGATGGATTTTCTGTTCAGGCTAACATGATGCTCAACAATAAAGTTGTTCCTGCCATGGAGAAAGCGTGGAAAGAATACGCCACCCTTCCTTTAGCTGAACGAGTGATGACTGTTATCAAAGCAGCTCAGCAAGCGGGAGGCGACATTCGCGGCAAGCAGTCGGCCGCGATGTTAGTGGTTGCTGCGAAGGCCAGCAACGAACCGTGGAACGACCGTAAAATTGATTTACGTGTGGATGACTCCAACGATCCTGTAGCAGAGTTGGAAAGACTGTTGAAAGTTTTCCGTGCCTACGAACACATGAACCTTGGCGATCTGTATGTTGAAAAAAACGAGATGGATTTAGCCATGAATGAGTACCACGCAGCCATGAAAATGTTTCCCGAGAATTTGGAAATGAAATATTGGACCGCTATTACACTTGCCAATAGCAAGAATATTAAGGAGGCTTCAAAAATGCTTCAAGAAATTTATAGAAAGGATGCCAACTGGCGCCAGCTAACTACACGACTGAGGCCAGTTGGTCTGTTAAATGTTTCCGATGAAGAGTTGAAAGAACTGAGCAAATGAAATTTACTTTTTCAGTTTGATTAATTTCTTACCGAGGAAGCGCTCGTTGGTCAACAGATAAATAACGTATTCTCCTGCTTCTACTTCTTTCAATTCAATGTCATAGATGTGTTCGCCAGCATCAACCTGGCCTCTGTAAATTTCTTTCATTGGTCTTCCCGTAATATCTCTTAGGCTAATGGTAGCCATCGTAGCTTTGTCAAAAGTAACTTTTGCTTTGCATTCCAGGTTGGCCGGGTTAGGATAGATTTCAAGGGAGTGAGCAGGAATAAATGGGGGAGGATCGATTCCGGTGATGAGGCCATTGAGTTGAAAGATCGTTGTTCCTGAAAAATAGTAGGTGTTCTTGTTGACGGGGAAGAAGCGATCCATGTTCTCGTAATTATTAACCAACTTCCATGTTGATCCGCCATCTTTGGTTTCATACATTCCTTGGCTATTACCTCCAATCCATCCATGGTTTGCGTTGATAAAGCCGATGCCTTGAATGTCAATATTTTTCCCAATGTTGGTATCGATCAAATTCCAAGATCTGCCGCCATTGGTTGTTTTTAAAATGCGGGTTTTCGTACTGAGATAATTATCATTGATGTCGACTTCTTCTAATGAGACATAACCAACCGATGGGGTAGGAAAAATAAATTTCCATCCCCACGATGTTGGCACCGTGTTAGGTGTTGTTACTTCTTTCCAGGTTTTGCCAGTGTCAGCGGAGCGCAGAACTATACCTCGGCCATCCACTCCATTGCCACTAACAAAAATGGTGTCCTTCGATTTGAACCAAGTATCTACAAGGCCGGATGCCAGCGAACTCATGTCTGTGTACGTCCAAGTTTTACCCCGGTCAAAAGATCTATTAACATAAGGCGAGGCGAAATAAGATCCAACCATTACAATGGTATCACCGCGGTGACTCATACCACAAACTGCGGGTACTGCTACGGGAAACCTTGAGTCAATTCTCTTCCAGGACATGCCAGCATCTGAGGTTTTGTAAACGGCACTACTAATGGTGCCTACGAAACCAGTTGTATCATCCAGAAATTCAACCGATCGGTTATAGGTTCTAGTTGTAAGCTGAGGGTTCCAGGTTTTACTTCTGACATTGGCCTTGTACACCAGTCCATTGTTGTTGACAGCCCAGCCAATACTGTCATTCACAAAATAAATGTCGTCAAAGCGGAGAGCGGTGGGGGCACCAGCAACGGCCGACCATGTTTGTGAAAAACTATAATTGATAACAAAAAGAAATGAAAGCAAAGAAAAAATGAATCTATTCATATCATTTAGTTTGGAACAAAACTACGGAAATTGTTTAGGTCGATATCACATTATTGGGTTACCGAAAACCGCTCAAGAATAGAATTCGAAATCCAGAATTCAGAACCCAATGTTTTTTCTCACGCGGCCAATCACTTCTGTAGCTATTTCAGATGCTTTCTTTTCGCAACGATTGAGAATTTTTTCCATTTCATCGCCATTGATAAAATGATTGTACGCTTCGCGTTCCTTAGAGAATTTATGGATGATCAATTCAAACAATTCTTGCTTTGCATGACCATAGCCGAAATTGCCCGCCAGATATTTTTGCCTGAGGGATTCTGTTTGTTCAGGTGATGCGATGAGTTTATAAATGGCAAACACATTGTCTTTATCCGGATTTTTTGGTGACTCCATTGGAGTGCTGTCGGTAACGATGCTCATCACTTGTTTGCGCAATTCTTTTTCTGGTAGAAAAATATCGATAATGTTTCCGTACGACTTGCTCATTTTTTGACCATCAGTTCCCGGAATGGTCATTACCTCTTCTTCTATTTTTGCCTCGGGGATTACAAACGTTTCGCCATACAAATTATTGAAAGCCGTTGCGATGTCGCGTGCCATCTCAAGATGCTGCCGCTGGTCTTTGCCAACGGGTACAAAATGAGCGTCATATAAAACGATGTCGGCCGTCATCAAAACAGGATAAGTGAAAAGGCCCGCATTCACATCAGAAAGTTTTTCTGCTTTGTCTTTGAAGGAGTGTGCGTTGGCCAGCATTGGGTAAGGCGTTACACAATTCAAGTACCAAGTAAGTTCGGCTACAATTGGAATTCGACTTTGGCGATACAATAAATTTTTCTCGGTATCAAAACCAAAGGCGAGCCAAGCGGCCGCTACGGCACGAACATTTTCTGCTCTGACTTTAGCATCTTTTATTGTAGTGAGTGAATGAAGATCGGCAATGAAGAAAAAGGA
>DPLR01000186.1 GCA_003541895.1 Cytophagales bacterium
TTAAACACCCCGTAAAATCTATTCACCCTAAGGGTTTTAGTACCAAATTTGCTCGCATCATAAGCATATTATTGGCATATTTGGTACTAAAAAAATGCAAAATCAAGTCAAAAAACGAGTTCTCGGATCAAACCTTAATTAATTTTCACTGGTACTAAAATCGATCCAAAACTTGCGCAAAAATAGCAATGAAAAAGAGATTAGTTGGTACATCGGAAAAGTTTATTATTCTCAACAACCAGCCAGTATTCAAATCCACTAAACGAAAACGGGATAACTGGAAGGACGATAAATTCTGGATTTATCTCGAAGTAGTTTTCCACTACAAGCACGAACTGGTCGATCCGAATTCCCGAACACCACGTAAGGTCGAAAGAATAAGAAGACGTTTCAATTCCGGTGAACAAATTATGTACAAGAATTGGGACAGAATTTTGGGTGAACCTAAATCTGGTCTTACGATTTCCCTGATGAAATTCAGGAACAAGATCAAGAACAAGGTGTACAACATTCTGACTAATCAGGAAATTGAATCATTGGATGCCCTCGACAAGGAACTGATTACCGTACTTGATAATTTCGTGAAGGACGAGAATAAAAAAATCGAGCACGGCAAGAAGACGTTGATCGCCTACATTGAGGAATACATCCAATTCAGAAAGGAAAGAAACACACCTTGGGGAACGTTGAAAGAATTCGGTACGGTAAAGAACAGGATAAATGAATTTCAAAAGAGCCAGAACAAATATTTCACTTTTGAGGACATAAACCTTTCGTTCTCTGATAATCTTATCAAATTCCTGAGTAACAAAGAATATCACCCGAACACAATAAAAAAGACATTCGAGATACTCATCACGATCTTGAATCACTATTACAATAGGAGAGAGGAATTAATGATCGATATGAACGACAAGTTCAAGAGTAGCGAATTCGGAAAGGTGACGGAAGTCAAATCGAAACCCATAGCATTGAACGACATTGAAATAGAACTTATTAGAACAGTCGATCTTGCACCGTATAAGAAAAAGAGAATAGCTGAACTTGAAAAAGAATTCAAGAAAGGGAAATACGAAGAACATAAACATAAATTCCTTCTTCGTAATGTTGATGAGCAGTTCAAAAATTTTGAACAGACACGAAAACGGATGCTCCTACAAATGAGCACGGGATTACGGGTAAGTGATCTTTTTAGGATCAAACCTTCCAATAAGAAGGGAGACCTGTTGGTAATGAGACCTAAAAAGACGTTGAACACAAAGGAAGATAACACGATTTATATTCCATTAAATTCCATCAGCAAGGAAGTTCTTGAACCACTCCATTATGATTCAGGCAGGTTGAAGATTACACCACACAAGTACAATAAAGATATTAAAGATTTTTTAGAATTGATCGAGATCAATGAGGAAATGGAGAACTACGAATACAAAGGAATCAAAGACCCGAAGTTGACATACAAAAAGAAATCCCAAATGATCACCAGTCACAACCTTCGTGATACATTCATCAGCAAAGCTATTCGCCAAAATGTTCCGATACCTATGATCTTAAAGGCAACGGGGCAAAGTTCTTATGAGGTGATGAAAAAATACATCGATCTGAACAATGATGATCTTGTAAATCAGATGAAAAGTCTTTTCTGAATTTTACACGATGACTATTTCTTAAATTCGTTGACTTAAATCAAAGTCAATGGATGAAGTGGCCGAACGTATATGGAATAACGGTTGCTTTCTGATAGCTATCGATTACTACGGCTATAAGATTTCGCTCTATTCTTTGGGGACTGATTTTTATGAAATCTTTTATAATCCAAGAACGAACGAAATAGAAAAGATCAGCCTCGCAACAGAAGACGATTTGAAAAAGTATTTGAACAGAATTAGCATTTCGTTTTAAAATGATGTTCTTATAACCTCTTTTTATTTTATTGGCCTTCCAACGACCATCGATCATGCCCTAAATCGTTGTCGGGATTAATTAAGAGAGGATAGCACTTATAAGCTGTAATGCCATTCCAATAAGAAAGATTGATGAGCCCGCCCAATTAAGTATTCTATTTCGTCTGTCCTCTCTTCTAATGTCATCAGTCTCTGAATCATTATACATATAACTTATTCTGCTAAATCCTTCAGTGCACAATACGACAATAAATGCACCAATCAAATCCATTATCAAACCAACTATGTTTAACCATTTAGAAAAACTTGCAACAGCCGTCCAATTCGTTTGATATTGGTTAAGAGTAACAGCCCATCTATAACCGCTAAAAAACGCAGCTATTACGAAAACGATTAGAAAAACTATGTAAAAAATAAATCTTCGCTTTCGTTGGAGTTCGGTATTTATTTCTATCTTATTTTTATCGGTCATCTCGTAATAATAAGTTTTCTGCAAAAATATCCCGTTGCTTTATAAAAGACAACGGGATTTCGGTTTCCTCTGGTTAAATCATCTGTTCTTGAAATGAAGGAATCTCTACTGTTGGGAATTGCCTGATGAGTAAATTCTTTGGAATTTCCTGAACCTTATCAATTTGTTTAAAGAAGTACCGGATACCTGCAAGTTTGCATTGTTCTCTCATCGACCTTGCCCATGCCAAATCAAACGGCCTTCTGCGCTGACCAGACTCACCGCCTTGGATGACCCAATCAATTCCTGTCAACGGGTTTCCATTTATCTTGAGATCGATTGGTGCTAATTGCGGTTCACAACTTAGAAACCTGTAACCGTTGACCTTCAACAGATGTGGTACGAGATCACTAAACGTCTTTTGATTCACAACGCTCGTCCCGAACATGACGTTTGGCGGAGGATTGCTCTTCCATTCCGAAGGAATATACTTGTTGATATTACTCGGCCTTTTCGTCAACAACAGGAACATTAGATTTGGATACCGATCATCTGAAATTCTTTGGAACAATTCCTTTCGCAAGTCATCCGTTTCACCTTCGATGTCCATACCATTTGTATTCACCAATGGTCTTGACTTTTCAAAAATGTCCATCATCGATCCGACAAATACCCGATGGAGTTTTTTCTCCGCTTCTGCCTTTCTTTGGTATCTGTCCAGATCATCCCAAACACTTAAAATCTTTCGCCTTGGGGTTTCAATTCCCCAAACATCATGACCGTATCTTTTGGCCATCAGTTCTGCGTAACAATTGTCACATCCTTCGTGTACACGAGCGCAACCCCACCACAAGTTTGCCGTGTGACTCGTCCATTCGATCTTTGAATTGTTCATAACCTATTAAAAAAAAGAAAACCTTTTCTTTTTCATT
>DPLR01000521.1 GCA_003541895.1 Cytophagales bacterium
TTCAAGCAGCTTTTTTATTGACAAAACTAAAATCACATTTTAATTTGATCAATAACATGTATATTCCAAGATGAGATTAACTTTGAACGATGAGGAAGATCTCCTGCACTAGCCAATAATGCAATCTCGGTCCTCTATGCCGTAGCCCTATTCCAAATTAATGATTTATTAAAACTCCGTTTATCCCCGATCACTCAATTTGTGATCGGTTTCAAAGCGTATGACAATGAATGAATCCTTCTGTCGATATCCATGACAGCGAAATTTCTGTGAGGCTCTGAATTTGTATGTTTTTCTACTGCGATGACGTATATCAATAATTTCGTGATATTCCTTGTAGTCAAGGCCGTTGTCACTATATATCTGATCCCATGTCAACTCCTCGAATTTTCTGAATGTGTCAATAAAAAGAGATTGTTCTGTAGGTTGGATACTTGTGAAATCCACCTTCTCGTCGACTTGCGAAAAATCAAGTTTGCCTCCTGAAAAACGTGCTTTTAGATATGACTCAAAAGAAATTCTTTTGTTAGACCAAAGAAAACCCGTAAGTTTACCCGAACCAGTAAGATTCAATAACGGGACATTTACTCCATTACGAATGGTATTCAAAGGATCTGATGACGCCCACGATAAAACAAAGGAAACAACGACTTTGTCTCGCTCACAGGCCTCGGCGGGAGAGCTGCCCCAGATATCGACCCCATCAAGAAAATATGTGGAATCAAGGTCCTGTTTGGTGTCGGAATCCCAGAACGGCTCTTTGGTGAGGTGGGCAATCGCTGATTTCAAACGACGAACCTCATCGGATGTTCGAAATGCATTATTGACAAGAAACGAGTGCAGAGTGTCGGAGGGGGTAATTTTATGGCCCCAGACATCGCTTTTCTTGAGCAGTAGGGTCGAAAAGCCTTGCATTTCCTTCAGCACACCAACAAATGGAAGTAAACCGCTTCTAATAAAAACATCTTGATTGTCGAATTGGCCTACCAATGAAAGTTCGTTGAATAGAATCTGCATGTCACAGCCCCAGAATCTGGTCGAGGTCATCATCAAACTGATCAAATAGACCCTTCGTATGCGTCATGACACGGCCATGCTCATTGATGGCGATGGCCGTGTTTTTCGAAAGCGCATTTTCGTCAAGTTGAAAAAAGTGCACGGCCACATCAGCATTGGCGATTTCATTTTTCACGATGGATTTTCGGATGCCATTGAACACATGGTCGCTATGCGTTTCCAGTATAACCTGAATACCTGCATCAGCGGCGAAGCAAAGAAATTCCGTAAGGTCTGATTGAGCCTTTGGGTGCAGATGAATTTCCGGATTTTCAATAACAACTATATCGTCGGGATTTGCACTTAGACACGAGACAAGCACTCCTATAGCGAAGCTGACTCCGGAACCCATATGATAAGGACGAATGGCCTTGTCATTTCCATAAGAAAATTCCACTGAAAGGCTATTGCTGAGTCCAAGGTCTCGGATTTTATTGTTGATTCCAAACAATTTTCCCAGCCAATAATTGACTTGGTGTTCAAGCGTTACGCTTGCCGTGTCGGCAATGAGCTGTGGAGCAACTTCTTGCTTGCGGTTTTTGTATAGAAAATCGACTATGAATTCCGCTTTGTTCCCAAGAAAATTCACACGATCAAAATTTTTTGGGTATGAATCCTCCGGGCCGATCCGGTTTGCAGGTAGATAATATACGTGTCGGTTCTCAAAGCTTAAGAGATTTTGTATTGCATTGGATTCATTTTTAAATGTAACGGTGACATCATTTCTATCGTCATCAGCGGAGCAAAACTCTGCTTGGAAAATTTCTTTTCCACTTATAACTCCTACTCGGAAGGTACGCGCGTTGATTCGATAATTGCGACATTCATCAAAAGTGCCCAGGCGGAGCCACATCCCATTAAGCGGCGACGATGAATTTTTAACTGCATTATTGCAAAGCAACAGAAACGCCTGAATCGCTGAAGACTTGCCCGATGAATTGGTCCCCGAAAAAATATTGATTCGCCGCAAAGTTATTTCGACTTTGTCGAAACATTTGAATCCTTGTATGTGAAGTTCTTCAAGCATTTCGTATCTCCTCAATGATCTTTTCTACAATCTCAAATCGTTTATAGACGCTGATATTGCTGTCAACGGTATATTCTGTACTGCGAATAAATCCCTCATTAGAAAGAAGTTTTGTGAACTCACTTCTTATAATATCATGTTTTTGTTCAAGCAAATCAATCAATTCAATTATCAAATAACTTACCGTTTCAAACAGTGCCATATTGATTGGTCGGCGTGGTCCATCGCCTTTTTTCGGCAACCGAAAACACCCTGTACCCAAAACTGTTCCGCAGGCTATCATGGTTTTATTGAACAGCTCCGGGAATTGAGCGCAAAATGTGCCGCCAGCTTTATCGTTAAGGAACAACATTGTTTTACCAAGAAAATCCTCAAGATCACTGCGGTATTCAACCTGGGGAAATCCCTTTTCCTTCATGGATAAAAGCTGTTTTTTGCGCCAGAGGTAAAACCCGATCAGTCTCAGTACAAGATATTTATCCTTCATACGATCCGGCTTAATCGAGTTTTCAGTCGCTTTCTTGAAACTCTCAAATGCAACCAGCGTATTCAGCAGCCTGGTTGCAGTGCCCTGATAAATGGCAT
>DPLR01000485.1 GCA_003541895.1 Cytophagales bacterium
ACGCACACGGCTACTTCCGTGAAGATTCCCGAACAGACTTAAAGGCCCTTTAATGTTGTTGCGAAATATTCCGCTGGATTTGGCATTCAATAAAACCGTGGGCCAGCCCTGTTGGTTCAAAACTCTTCCCTGCCAATCCACTCCACTTTCAAATCGGCTCTGGATTTGCTGCTTCAGCCACGTTAAATCAGGAAATTCGTGTAGAACCATAAATCGGTTTTACGAATTCATAAAATTAAAGTTTATTTGAGCACCTAATAATTTTAGAATGGAAACAATTGCCTTACCAAAACGCCCTGCACGTAAATTTTTGCCTGAGAACTTTCAGGTTTCGGATTGGAAAAACCTCAAGCCCTATTTTGAAAGGCTATTGGAAATCAAGATTTCGAGTGAAGCAGATTTAAAAAAATGGCTGCGTGATAGAAGCGAACTTGAATCTGTTTTAAGCGAGGACATGGGGTGGCGTTATATCCGCATGACGTGTTTTACAGATAAGGAAGAGTATGGCAAAGCCTATCAAGATTTTATTCAAAACATTCAGCCGCACATGGCTCCCTATTCCGATCTGTTGAATAAAAAAGTTTTAGATTGTCCGTTCACTAAAAATCTTGAATCGCAACGCGGATTTGATCTGATGATTCGCAATCTTAAAAAAGAAGTTGAGCTTTTCAGGGAAGAAAATATTCCTTTGTTTACTGAGATCAGCACCCAAACACAAAAATTCTCAGAGGTTTCCGGGGCGATGACCGTTCATCTCGGAGATCAAGAAATGACATTGCCACAAGCGGGGGTGTTGCTGCAATCTACTGATCGAGCCAAACGCGAAGAGATTTATCGAAAAATCACAGAACGAAGATTGAAAGATAAAGAGGTGTTGAATGAATTGTATTCAACCTTGATCTCGCTTCGACATAAAGTGGCCACCAATGCGGGGTTCAAAAATTTTCGTGACTATCAATTCAAAGCGTATGGCAGATTTGATTACACGCCACAAGATTGTTTTAATTTTCATGAATCAATTGCCGCAGAGGTTGTTCCCGTATTAAATCAACTAGCAAAGGAGCGAAAAGCGACTATGAAAGTTTCGGAGTTGCGTCCGTGGGACAAAGCGGTTGATGCCGAAGGGCGCGAACCGTTAAAAGCTTTCAGTGATGGAAAAGAGTTGATGGAGAAATCGATTGGCGTTTTTAAGAAGCTTGATCCATTTCTTGGAAACTGCCTTGAGGTGATGAAACAAATGGGCCATCTCGATTTAGAATCGCGCAAAGGAAAAGCCCCCGGTGGTTACAATTATCCGTTAGCGGAAATTGGAGTTCCTTTTATTTTTATGAATGCAACTTCAACCCAGCGCGACATGACTACCCTTATGCATGAAGGCGGTCATGCGGTCCATAATTTTCTTACGATGGATTTGGAGCTGAATGATTTCAAATCACCACCCATGGAAGTAGCTGAACTTGCTTCCATGAGCATGGAGTTGATCTCGATGGATGAGTGGTATACGTTTTTCCCCAATGAAAAAGAATTGAAACGAGCCAAGCGTGATCAACTAGAAGATATCATTGAGACGCTTCCGTGGGTTGCCACTATCGATAAATTTCAACATTGGATTTACGAAAACCCCACTCATTCATTAGAAGAAAGAAAGAAAAATTGGAATTCTATTTTTGATCAGTTTGCCGATTCGGTAACGGATTGGTCGGGCTTGCAAGAAAGCAAAGATTACTTATGGCAAAAGCAGTTGCATTTGTATGAAGTTCCGTTTTACTATATCGAGTATGGAATGGCACAACTTGGAGCCATTGCCGTGTGGAGAAATTTCAAAATGAATAAACAAAAGGGATTGCAAAATTATCAGGATGCGTTACGCTTGGGGAACCTCACTACCATCCCAGAAATTTATAAAGCGGCCGGAGTAAAATTTGATTTTAGCCGATCGTACATTCGCGAGCTGATGAGTTTTGTAGGGGAGGAGCTTAGTAAAATTTAAGCTCGACACTTATCGAGTAAATCGCTTAGCTGATTCGCTTCTTTGGTCGTGAGGCCGATAATCTTACTATCAGTATTATCCATTTTATTATCCAACGATTTTAGCAACTTAAGCCCTTCTTTGGTAATCATTACATCACTGGCACGTTTGTCGCTTTTGCATTGAGCCTTCTGAACATACTTCTTAGCAATTAGTCGATCTAATAACCGTGACACATCAGAATTCTTATCGAGCATTCGTGACTTGATCTCTTTAGCCGAAATATTTTCTGGGTGATGCCCTCGGAGGATACGAAGTATATTGAATTGAGTGCCCGTGATCCCGAATTCTTTGAAAAATTCATTGTTCAATCCCTGAACCCAACCAGCGGTAAATAGCAAATTTAAGACTGCCTTGTGGTGGGCGTTTCTAAATTTCGGCTGTTTTATTTCTTCCTCAATCTTCATCTATATAAAAAACAAAGGGCTATTTCGTCAATAACCCTTTGTTATGCAAGAAAATTTATTTTGAAGTTTTACGCTTTATTCAATTCCACCTTACACGTAATTTCCACTTCATCTCCAACAACGTAGTCTGCACCGTTCTTGGCGTTCCATTTCAAATTGTAATCAAAGCGATTGATTTTTCCTTTCAATTTAAAACCAGCCTTTGTTACCTTGTAAGCTTCAACGTAAGCGGTTCCACCATAGGTCACTGGAAATGTTACTGCCTTTGTTACATCACGAATG
>DPLR01000554.1 GCA_003541895.1 Cytophagales bacterium
TAGTAAAATATGAATCGCCCAGTGAAATTTTATTTTTTACAAATTCAAATTTCGATTGGTATTCATTGAATGGGATTGGATATTTCTTTAATTCGATTGATACACTCTGTTTCGATTTTGAATTAACATTCGAGAACTCATTTACAGAGAAAAGGATTTCGGCTGGAACTTGATCAAGTTTCCACGCTAAAGGTTTCTGCATTTCAAAATCAATCAAAAACAAAAATGGGGCGCGCTGCTGTCCCCATTCATTTAGTTTCGATTCAAATTCTGAAAGAGTCATTTTCCTTTCAGGGGATGTTCATGTACTTATGAATCTGCAAAGAAATTTTCCATTTCGGATTTTTCTTTACGTACTCGATAATGAGCGGAACCATCTCTTTCTCTCGCGACCACTCGGGTTGCAAAAACAATTCACACGAAGTCTTCACTTTTGCCGCATGTTCTTCTGCCCAATCGAAATCACTCTTATTGTAAACGATAATTTTTAATTCATCTGCTTTTTCAAAAACAGAAGCATGAGGAGCTTTGAATTTCTTGGGCGACAAACAAACCCAATCCCACGTACCCGTAAGTGGATAGGCACCCGAAGTTTCTATGTTTGTATGAAGGTTTGCTTTTTTTAATTCAGAAGTAAGCAAACTAAGGTCGTACATAGCGGGTTCCCCTCCCGTAATTACTGCAATTTTACTCCCGGAAGATTTTGCTCGCTCCACAATTTCTTCAATTGAAATTTTAGGATGCTCATTTTCATCCCATGATTCTTTCACATCGCACCACACGCAGCCAACATCACAACCTGCCAGCCGAATAAAATACGCAGCATTCCCTTGATAAAATCCTTCACCTTGAATGGTGTAGAAAGATTCCATCACGGGAAGCAAATTCGATATTTCAGATTTCAGATTTACTGTTACAAAACCGAATTAGAGATTTAGAATCTTGAATTTGAAATTGATAGATCAAGGATTTCGTAGTTCAGTTGCACGCAATGTGTTGAGAAGCAGCGATGCAATCGTCATGGGGCCAACACCTCCGGGCACCGGAGTAATGAAGGAAACTTTCGGAGCCACCTCTTTGAATTCAACATCGCCTTTCAGTGCGTATCCATTTTTATATTGCGGGCCTTCAACTCTTGTGGTGCCAACGTCAATCACAACAGCACCTTCTTTAACCATATCGGCAGTAATCAATCCAGGTTTGCCAACGGCTGCCACTAAAATATCTGCGTGCTGTGTGTACATTTTTAAATCTTTTGTGTACTTGTGGCAGATAGTAACGGTGGCTTTTCCTTCTTCCACTAACATCATACTGAGTGGCGCCCCAACCAAACGGCTTGCGCCAACTACTACACAGTTTTTCCCTTCGGTTGAAATACCATATCGCTTAAGCAATTCCATTACACCGAAAGGAGTTGCCGGAAGCAGCAACGGATTTTTCGAAACGATACTTCCAAAATTTCTATTCGTGAATCCGTCTACATCTTTGTCGGGACGGATTTTTTCGGTGATTCGTTCTACGCTAATGTGTGGCGGCAAAGGTAACTGCACAATAAAACCATCTACATCTTCATCCTTGTTTACTTGATCGATGTGTTTCATCAATTTGTCTTCGCTGATGGTATCGGCAAAGCGCATCATGGTGTAATGAAACCCCACTTCTTTACAAGCTCTTACTTTATGATCTACATACGTTTGACTGGCACCATCATCGCCCACTAAAATGATCGCGAGATGAGGCACTTTTTTATTTGCAGCTTTTCGTTCAGCAACTTTTTGAATAATCTCTACCTTGATATCAGTAGAGACTTTGCGACCATCAATGAGCGTATATGTTTGTGTACCTGTCATGATCTGTTATTCAATTTTCAAAACTGCCATAAATGCTTCTTGTGGAATCTCTACACTTCCTACCTGACGCATTCGTTTCTTTCCTTTCTTTTGCTTCTCCAAAAGTTTTCGCTTCCTCGAAATATCTCCGCCATAACATTTTGCCAACACATTTTTCCGGATGGCGCTCAGCGTCTCGCGTGCCACGATTTTTTGTCCGATGGCAGCTTGTATAGCTACTTCAAACATGTGGCGCGGAATCAACTCCTTCAATTTCTCACACAATTTTCTGCCCCACTCTTGTGCTTTGTTTCGATGAACGATGGCCGACAGCGCATCAATTTTTTCTCCATTCAATTGCACATCCAATTTCACCATGTCGCTTTCGCGCAGATCCATGAGATGGTAGTCAAGCGAAGCGTAGCCTTTCGATATAGTTTTGAGCTTATCAAAGAAATCAAATACAATTTCAGCCAAAGGCATTTCGAATGTAAGCTCAACGCGATCTGAAGTCAGGTAGACCTGGTTTTTAATTTGCCCGCGCCTGTCCATGCACAACCCGATGATCGGCCCAATAAAATCTGCTTTAGAAATTATTTGGGCACGGATAAAAGGTTCTTCAATAAAATCAATCATTGTGGGGTCAGGCATCTCAGAAGGAGCATTGATGAAAACAGATTTTCCACTCGTGAGCGTTGCCTTGAATTGAACGGATGGCACGGTTGTAATCACCGTCATGTTGAACTCACGTTCCAAGCGCTCCTGGATAATTTCCATGTGCAGCA
>DPLR01000267.1:0-4180 GCA_003541895.1 Cytophagales bacterium
TGTCGACTCAAAACCATCTTTCTATGTTTCAATTCTTACGCCTTCACAGGAATCAAGCATCTCTGTTGTATCAAACCTTACTCTACAAGAGCAATGGACTACTAGCAATCTATCATCGTTCAATAATTGGGAGGAATTTCTTCCAAATCAGCCAGCTTCACCACTAAAACAAGATGATTCATACACTAACCTAACTGGTGCACCTGGTATCTGGAAAAAAATCCAATCACCATCAGTGTTAACGCAATACCGTAGCATTTATTCAATTAGTTCCAACGGTACTGCAAAAGGAGACATATTTAACGCTCATGCAAAAATTGTTCAATATGGAAAAGATAATAATACTTTGGAAACCACTTCAGTTTATCGAAACGCTACTTTTAATGAGGTTGAAAATCTAAAAAATACTAGGAATTGGACTATTAATCTAAGTTTTGAACCTCGAAAAGACACAAAGTTTTTTAAAACTCAAATATGGTTTGACATTAATCCTCAATTGCCAACACATGATGAAAACAAAAAAATAAAAATGTACACAGGATATTTAGGGATTGATGATTGTGTTGTCTCACAAGATTTACCTTTCTTAGATGCAAGCGGATTCGATAGCCTATTTAACAAAACAGTACAAAATCAGATTGCTACACTTTCAGTTCAAGATATGAATCCGACAAAGATAACAGCAACGGTAAATGCAACCAAACCTTTCGTTTTAGCAACTTCTTATGTCCTAGACGATTCTTGGGTAGCCACAGTTAATGGTCAACAAATCAAGCCTTCTCCGCTTTATTTGGGTTTTGTCGGATTTCAAATTAACCAAACAGGACAATTTGACGTTTTAATTGAATATAAACCCCAGACATGGTTCGTTTACGCCTCTGTTATATCGATAGCTTCCGTTGGTGTAATCTTTGCAATTTATCTTTATATCAGCAGAGACAGCATTCGAAACATTTTCACGAAAATCGGCAAGAGAAAGAGTGAAGCTTCAAGATGAATGATGTTACCAAACACTCACGTAGCAGTCTCCATCAATGCACAGTCAGCCTCTACAAACAGAGATTTAATTTAATGCAGTCAAAGCTAAAGAGTGAGCTGAGAGACTGTCAAACCTTGCTTGAGTTAGGTTGCGGTGTTAAATCTCCGGTCGCAGAATGCGTACAAAATATTTTTGCAGTTGGAATTGATGGGCATCTGCCTAGTTTATTGGGAAACAAAAAAAATGGTTATTTTAAAGATTATGTGCTTGCAGACTTAAATCATCTGCCGTTAAAGTCAAATTCATTTGACTGCGTAGCAGCTTTCGACGTAATTGAGCACCTTGCAAAACATCAAGCAAATATGCTAATTGAGAACATGGAAGAAATATCAAAAAAGAAAATTATACTTTTAAC
Organism: Cytophagales bacterium; assembly: GCA_003541895.1. Taxonomy (GTDB): domain Bacteria; phylum Bacteroidota; class Bacteroidia; order Cytophagales; family Cyclobacteriaceae; genus ELB16-189. The sequence goes on from DPLR01000267.1 coordinate 1,395, forward strand.
CCCTAATGGGTTTAATCCTAAATGCCATCTTGAAGACGATAGTTCTCTGCAGATTCATAGGTGTGGTTGGACTTTGGATGAGATTTCAAAAAGAGGCTATGTAGTTTTTGGTATAGACGGTGCTCGTAGGCTAAGAGGAGAGCAGGCTTCGGCAACTATCAAGCCTCAGATTGTTGGAAGTCTTCTTGCCAGGTTATCTGATCCATTTGTGTTTAGATGTCCATCCACTGCTTTCGCTTTGCTTTGCATAAAGAATAAACCTAAAAATCAAAACTAAGTCTAACAATTTTATGCAATTACAGAAGCAAGTAACTAGGGTTCATTTTTGTCCAGGAATTGTTCAACTTGGTTAGAAAGTAAGTCAGGCACGTTTCTTTTTATTTTTTCGATGTCCCAATCCCACCATTTAATTTTTAAGAGTTTATCGATGGTTTGTTGATCGAATCTTTTTCTTATTGGTTTTGCAGGATTACCTCCTACAATCATGTAAGGCTCGACATCGTTTGTTACTAGGCTATTTGCACCAATCACTGCTCCGTCGCCGATTGTAACACCTGAAAGTATTGTTGCATTCATTCCAATCCAAACGTCGTTTCCGATTGTGATATCGCCTTTGGTGGCGGGGTGGCCTTTTATGTGTCTATATTCACGTAGGATCGCATTGAACGGATAAGTTGTTACCCAGTCAACTCGGTGTTCTCCGCCAAGAACGATGTTTACCCCAGGAGCTATTGAACAAAAACTGCCGATTTTAAGTGTCGCATTTTCCCCCCATGTTTTGACTTTTGGGTAGCCAAAAGAAAATCTTCCTATAGAATAAACTGAATACCTTGGATTTTTATTCATAAAGAATGAATAGACTCCTGTGATTCTCTTGAGTTTCCTAATCATTTGCGAAATCAAACTCTCTCTAGTTTCTGATTGTCCCTGACGATATTAAAAACTTGCTTAGATCAAAATTCACAATAATGATCAAAAAAATCCTGAAATCAACTTTTCTATTTAAGTATTATTGGTTTTTACAAATTTAATTTCTGATCTGTAAAACTTAACATTAACTTAACTTGGAAACCACAAATCTTTTTAGGGTTAACAATGCCCATAATGATCCAATCGAAAATATTGGTGGCTCAAAATAACATCGCAAAATAGCCTATCCAGTTTCCTAAATCGAGCGCAATTAGTAAAAATAAGATTCAAAGCCATACGTTCTGGTGTATGGTTCAAAGCTTTGCCTAGAATTGACAGAGTGCTTGTAGATTTAACAATAAAAGTAGCAGAAAACATACGCAGTCCTCATTTAGCTAGAAGTATCTTGGCAGTCTTGGGAAAGTTGGAGGGGTTATTGGAAAATAGTATTTTGAAGTCGTTAAGGTTGATTGGTCGCCCGCTTGCTGAAAAAATCAGTTTAACAGCCCAAAAATTGGGCAACACTTCGGCAAAGAACTGGGCTGTGGACTCATCATTTATGCTTTTCTTAGCGATAATGCATGCAAACAAATGACGCTATGGGCTTTCTAAAGGCAATTAATTTGAATGCGAAAGAAAATTTTGCTAAGCATGCAAATTTTATTGGGAGAAAGAATGGTTGCGTCGCAATAATTGATTGTTCGATCAATGGCGGTTCACATTTGAAAATAACTGAATACCTTAAGATTGCGGTAGCCTTTTTAAATTGATTCGTATACGCATACTGCGCACAATATGGTTCGACGAGGAACGAAGGCATAGTGGTGGAAATTCAACCATTCGAAATGGATTCTGCAATTAAGATGAAACCCTTTGTAGTGGTCGGTATACCTGCGTTTAATGAAGAGCCCACTATTGCACGAATAGTTTTGGAAGCTCAAAAGTTCGCAGACAAGGTTATTGTTTGTGATGATGGTTCTACCGATTACACTGCAAAAATCGCTGAAAGCTTAGGGGCTGATGTAGTTCGGCATAAAGAGAATGGTGGTTACGGTGCTTCTATTAAGAGTCTTTTCTTGCGTGCGCATGAGTTAAATGCTGATGTTTTTGTTACTTTAGATGCTGATGGTCAGCATGAGCCAAATGAGATTCCGTTTGTTATTAAACCCATCATCGAGGGAGAGGCTGATGTGGTTATTGGTAGCCGGTTTGTCGACAGAAATGGAACAGCAGAGATGCCCCTGTACAGACAACTCGGTGCTAGACTAATTACCAAAATGGTTAACGGTACAGCAAGGAATAGTATGACCGATTCTCAAAGTGGTTTTAGGGCTTATAGTCACATAGCTTTAGATAGCCTTAGATTCTTTGAGGATGGAATGGGCGCTAGTGTTGAAATTTTGTTTAAGGCAAGCAAGACTGATTTGCGAATTGTTGAGGTCCCTAGCACTTGCAAGTATAATTCTAGCGATGGCGATACATCTTCTAAGAATCCAATAACTCATGGGATGAGTGTAGTTTTTTCCTTGATTCGTCTTATTGTGGAAGAAAGACCTTTATTGTTTCTAGGTGTTCCTAGTTTATTCTGCTTGCTTGCAGGTGTCGGTTTCGGAATATGGATGTTACAGATCTATTCCATAGAACTTGTTATTGAAACAAATGTTGCGTTGGCGGCTTTTTCATTTATTTTAATTGGCTTCTTCTTGCTATCGACGGCAATTACATTGTATGCGATTACCAGAATGTCCGAAAAATTTGGTAAATAATTCGGGGATTGCCAAATCACTGATGACCTTTGATATCATAACCTTCAAAATACTTGTTCTTTCAAGCCAGAAAATAATTTTTAAGGTGAAATATTTTGTGCGGAATATTTG
>DPLR01000267.1:4427-4817 GCA_003541895.1 Cytophagales bacterium
GAATATTTGGTCTCTTAATCAGTGAAAAACTCAAGGTTTCACCAAAAGAGCTTAAGCAAGTAGTAGATAGCATGTTCAAGTTTTCAGAGTCACGAGGAAAAGAGGCATCAGGTTTAGCTCTTAGAGTAAAAGAATCAATCTACGTTTTAAAAGAGCCTATAGCCTCCTCAAGATTAGTAAAGACCTCTAAATACAAGGATCTGTTCAATAACACATTAAAGACTGAAGCGTATAATGATGGTCAACTGTCCACTCCAATTCTAATTCTTGGCCATTCCCGCCTGCAAACGAATGGACAAAGCGAAATCAACGCAAACAATCAACCAGTCGTTAAAGATGGCGCTGTCGGAATTCATAATGGGATAATTGTTAATGACGATAAATTATGGA
>DPLR01000120.1 GCA_003541895.1 Cytophagales bacterium
CACAGGCGTTTTAACAAAAAAAATTCTAATATTAACCGACGCAATCTCAAGAGTCAAACATCTACGTGGGCCGGTCGTCTAGCCTGGTTAGGACATCTGCTTGACGTGCAGAAGGTCGCCGGTCCGAATCCGGTCCGGCCCACTTCATCTCCTGTCCAAGTTCCCATCAACCGCATATTTCTTAATAGTTTTTTTCAAGAAGAAGTGTTGAGTTTGTATTTTAGGTAGGTTTGTTTAGGGTTTGGATTATTTGCAGGATGCGGTTGTAAAAAGGTTTATTCGGTTGCAAAAGACGTTGAAAAGAGAAATCTTCAAGTTGTAAAGGATACGATTGCTGGCAAATCCTTTCTTAGAATGAAAAGCGGATTGATAAATTTTAAAAAAGTTTTGGTTAAGCTTATAAGTTTTGGTAAGACAACTCTTTTTGACCCAAAATGAACACTCACATAATGATGTTTCCGACATAAAGAAGTGCGGTTCTCACCAAAAATCTAGCTGATTGAGAAGGAAAGCAAGTTGTGTGACGAAGAAATCGGCGCTTTGGATAATGTTACGGCACAATCGGCGAGAATAGCAGCAGATAAGCAAGATAGAATTGGCTTCAGTTTAACGAATGTAGAAGGAACCATGTTAAGGCGAGGACGGGAATTGGTTAAGAATTCTCTGGATTGGAGTGGTCTAGATTACAAATTTAACCCCAAAGACGACCAGTTTGAGTATGAAATTGAAATTTTTGGTTGACCAAGGATGAAAACCGTAACTTTAGTGTATCCGTACTTCCACCCTCGTATTGATACATCAATCTTCAGATTTCCGCCTTTGGGTTTGGGGTATATTGCAGCATACCTAAAACAACAAGGTATTTCTGTTGAAATTGTAGATTGCACTTTTCTCAACCAGAAACAAGCTCTTAAAAAAATTGTCGACTCAAAACCAAAAATAATTGGAATACAAGCAATGTATTCGATGAGAAAAAAATCACTTGAACTAGCCCGCCTACTCAAAGATCATTGTGAATTACTTGTTGCAGGAGGAGCACTTCCAACGACCCTACCTGAAGATTTCTTAAGTGATTTCGATGTTGCCGTTATAGGGGAAGGAGAACATACAATGCTTGAACTAGTCAACCAATTCGAAAATGACGGTGATTTTTCTAAGATAAAAGGAATAGCCTACAAAGATAAAGACACAGATCAAGTCATACGAACTTCTCCACGGGGTTTGATGGTTGATATAGATATGCTGCCACCACCTTCAAGAGACTTATTTGACAACTATTCATACAAGAAGTATTATTCTGGAAGATTTGGCTACAAAACAACAGCGATTATGACCTCAAGAGGATGCCCCTTTACTTGCGATTTCTGCAGCAAACCCGTTTTTGGGAATGAATTGAGATCAAGATCAGCAGCAAAAGTGGTGGATGAGATCGAAGAAGCCATTTCCTTGGGTTACAATCGAATATGGTTTGCTGATGACTGTTTTACCTTGAATCGCGAGCGACTCGTTAGTATTTGTGATGAGATTCTCAAACGTGGATTGAAAATTGGGTGGGAATGCCTATCAAGGGTTGATACTTTGGATTCTAAAACGGCTTATAAAATGAAACAAGCTGGTTGCGTGAGGATGTTTTTTGGAATTGAATCCGGAAACGATTCAATCCTAAAAATCATGAAAAAACAAATAACAACAAAACAAGCCCAAAATGCCGCTCAAATATGCAAAAAGAATGGCATCAAAGCAGGAGCATTCTTCATGCTTGGATATCCAGGTGAAAACGAAAAAACCATCATGGATACAATAAAATTTGCATCTTCTCTTCCATTGGATTATCTTTCTTTTACATTACCTTACCCTATTCCGGGAACACCATTGTTTCAAAGACTAAATGGAAAACTGGTTTCAGAAGAATGGGAAGAACCCAAAAATATTCAGATGATAAAACATAAACTATTATTCGATTCACAAGTAAGTGAGCTCAAGATGAAGTTTGCTGTTATTAAGGGAATGATCCAGTTCTATATTCGAAAATTCATGGGTGAAAAAGGTTACATTTTTATCGGTAGATCATTTGAGGCTATTACAGACGTAATTTATAACAGAATTAACTAGAACATTATGAGGAATTGAATGATGGTTTGAATTCAGCGATTTATCTAAAAGGTAAACTCGAATTGGGTTTGAACCGTAAAAAATAGCCAAATAAAGCCTAATGTTTTTAGAGGTTAACATTTGTTTTTTAATATGCGCTGCTTTGGACATATTTTCAATTACTCAACAAAATCGCCACTTTATCTAGCATAAATCTGTTCAATAATGTTAATTAATGAACGAATACATATTTCCTTTTTTAATTTAAGGAAAAAGAATTTGGAGGATGAAAATTGAGCGAAAGAGTACATAATAATAGTTCATACCTAAATGGAAAATCAACTGTTGGAACAAATACTCGAGTAAAAGACACAAGTACAATCAGCGGCATGTGTCCTATATGCATCCATGATTGTCCAGTTTTATGCGAAATCAGTCTCTCAGCATTCAGAGGACGAGAAGCACTTTACCCAGAACCAACACAGTTTGGATCCAGCACTGCAGGAGCTCTCAAAAACTTCGGTTTAGACTGGTCACACTTTAGTATCCAAGCGGGACTATTTGATGCACAAGGCACGGCAGAGACCTCAGAAGCAGCTATTTTTCCAAACGTAAACTTGGAAATCATTGTAGGTGGAATGCCTCTTAAACTCCCAATATTAACAGGTGCTTTCGGTTCAACGGAAGTTGCACGTGTAAATTGGGACG
>DPLR01000576.1 GCA_003541895.1 Cytophagales bacterium
CCCCGTATGGAAATCCGAGTGCAAAGCAAACCATCGAATTTCTAAGCTTAATTAAGCAACATATTGTTTCCGTCATGGACGATGGTTCAATATGGTTAAATCAGGATTATTTTGACTACGCAACCGGGCTCAAAATGGTTAAAGAAAGAAAGTGGGTAGAACTCTTTGGTTTCCGCGCAGTAAAACCCGATGGCAGAATTGAACAACAGCATTGTAATTTAGCTTACGCAATTCAAAAGGTAACAGAAGAAATAGTTTTGAAAATGGCCAAAGAAGCCAAAAACATTACTGGAGCAGATTACTTATGTATGGCTGGAGGTGTTGCATTAAATTGTGTAGCAAATGGTAAACTTTTAAAAGAAAACATATTTGAAGATATTTTCATCCAACCGGCTGCGGGCGATGCGGGTGGTGCATTGGGCGCAGCGCTCATAGCCCATTACATGTACTATGAGCAAGAGCGTGTGGCTACCAACGGCAGTGATCAAATGCAAGGAGCCTATCTTGGTCCTGACTTTTCTGATAAGGATGCTATTATTGCTTTCAAGAAACATAAGGCTGTTTATAACAGAATTGACAATTTTAGCGATCTATGTAGTGAGGTAGCAGACCTGCTCGATAAAGGTAATGTCGTAGGATGGTTTCAAGGCAGAATGGAGTTTGGACCAAGAGCATTGGGAAATCGCAGCATACTAGGTGATGCTAGAAATCTCGAAATGCAAAAGAAATTGAATCTGAAAATAAAATATAGAGAAGGTTTCAGACCTTTTGCTCCATCTGTTCTGATTGAGAGTTCAAAAGAGTTCTTTGATTTACCGGTCGCTTCACCATACATGTTGCTGATCTCCGACATTAATAAAGAAAGACGAAAGAATCTTCCCGACAATTACCATGAATTGGACTTATGGGAGAAGCTTTACCACCAAAGAAGTGATGTTCAGGCAATTACGCACCTGGACTTTTCTGCGCGAATACAGACTGTCCACCAAGAGACCAATCCCAGGTACTGGCAGCTTATCAATACATTTAAAGACAAAACAGGTTATGGTATTATTGTCAATACTAGTTTCAATGTTAGAGGCGAACCAATAGTCTGTACACCAGAAGATGCTTACAAATGCTTCATGCGCACGGAAATGGATTATTTGGTAGTAAATGACTTTATTTTGGAAAAGAAGAAGCAGCCTGATTGGAAAGACAGAGAAAAATGGAGGGAAAAATTCAAATTGGATTAAGAATGAAATCGTATAACAACATATACTCCTTCTTTATTGCTTTAGCACTTCTGTTCTGGAATCCAATTAGTTACTTTTTAATTTATGCCGATACAGACATCTATTCAAAGGTGATTCATAACTTTTATTGCATTGTATTCATATCTGGAGTGGTCTCTGTGCTTTGGAGATTCTTGGACTTATGGCTGGGGAGTCAATGTTGAAAACAGTTGGCCCAAGAAACTTGAACAATATTTGCTTGCCAACGGATTTGAAAATGTTGAAGATAATCAACTGTGGTCAAGGAGGGCACACACAAGCACTATAAAAGAAATATGAAAAAGGCCGTTCCTCTCTTAAAGCCCGACTTGGTTCTGGTTGGCGTATTGCAACTGGATGATCTGGCACAGCCTTACGAGAATAATTTTGTACTGAGTGAAACCCATATAGCTGCAAAAGCTAACAAGCTCAGAAAGGAACAAAAATGGAATTCTTAAAAGACCTTTGGTTCTTTATGAAGGAACGTAAGAAATTCTGGTTAGCACCTGTCATCATAGTATTGATACTATTAGGGTTGCTAATTGTATTTGGTGGTGGCAGTGCCATTGCGCCATTTATCTATACGCTATTTTAAGAAGGAAGGAGAAAAATATGAAAATAGATACATCAAAATCAACAATTTTGATTATTTCCATGGGGTTCTTGATGCTTTACTGGGTATTTTCCTGGCAATGGGCTGTCTCTGTATCGCTCATAGTTGGAGTCGTTGGAATACTATCTACATATTTAAGTAAGAAAATCGAATCCGTTTGGATGAAAATAGCACAATTGCTGGGATACATAATTCCTAATATTTTACTAAGCCTTGTCTTTTTCCTAGTTCTGTACCCAATATCACTTCTTTCCAAACTATTCAGGAAAGATCCGTTAATGCTTTCCAAGGAATATGGTACTTATTTCATTGACATAAACAAAGAAATGGATAAGAAAAGTTTTGAGAAAATTTGGTAAGGAATAATAACTGCAACGAGCAAGACCTTTACGAACTATTTTTGTCTCAAAAAAAAGTCAATGTATACTTTTGCAACCAACTTGTTACCTTCCTCACTCCAATGTACATCTCCAGCTATATAGTATTTCTTGATGAGTTCCTCACTCGGAGAAGATTGAATGAAATGTGGGAAGTAGTCAATAAATTCTATACTCCTATCCTTTGCAAACTTCTTCCAAAATCTCACTTGCTTTGAATCTATGTCTCTTTTTTCAACTTGATAAGGCCATGGATATACCGCTATTGTCATTTTAATCTTATT
>DPLR01000184.1 GCA_003541895.1 Cytophagales bacterium
AGCGCAGTTCAATAAAGCCAGGAAGAGTTTTGATTTCATTCTTAACACCATCTCCGCTCAGCACGACTACAACGCTTACCTTAACTTACTTAAAACGAATGGCACTATGGTCTTGGTAGGTGTGCCACCTCAACCCGTTCCAGTACACGCTTTTAGCCTAATTGGCGGAAGAAGATCATTGGCAGGCTCGCTCATTGGTGGCATTAAAGAAACGCAAGAGATGCTCGATTACTGTGCTGAGAAAAACATTGTATCTGATGTTGAAGTAATTGCCATGAAAGACATCAACACCGCTTATGAGCGCATGTTGAAAGGAGATGTGCGCTATCGGTTTGTGATTGATATGGCTACCCTATAAAGTTAACTTAATAAGTAAGTGGGTATACTATAAATGGCTAAAAATGCATTACCGCATTCACTGGGATTTAATGATTGGTTATTAGAAACGATAGATAATAGTCTCCTGAAAACGGGTTGCTATTTCTGGTACTCAATCTTTGTTATCCGCCAAACAAATTGGCTAGAAGTTGTTTTCACGATTGCTTCATCACCCACTTGTTTCTTCAGAAGTGCATGTGCCATGGGCGAATCCATGGATATGTAATCTTTCGCTCCAATAATTTCTTCACCGCCCACAATACGAAAACGCTTTTTAAGTCCACCTTTATTTTCAATTTCAACCCATGCCCCGAACATCACCTTTCCTTCCTGAAAAGGTGAGTAGTCTACCACTTTCAAGTCATCAATGCATTTCCGTAAATAAAGAATACGTCTGTCAATCTCGCGCAAGCGTTTTTTGTTGTAATGGTAGTCTGCATTTTCAGAACGATCGCCAAGGCTTGCAGCCCAGGCAACTTTTTGAGTGGTGTCGGGTCGCTCTACACGCCATAAGTGATCTAACTCCGCTTTCAACTTTTCCATTCCTTCCGGAGTAATCATCATTGTTTTCATCAGAAGTTAAAGGCTCTCTTTTGGAGCGATTAAAGTTGTGAAAGTAAGTAAAGAATTCTGACAGGCATCTACCGTTGATCTGTTCACAAAAATAAACTTACCTAAGTCGAAGAACTTCAGACCAAAAGGAAATTGTGTTGTATCAAACGATTGAAACGGAGGATTAAAATTGTATTAAGTAAATGGCTCGATTTAGTTTGGAATGTTAACACCTTAAAACCCATTGTGGTTTGCAACAATCGCTGATAAAAACTTTCATTGTGCATAAAATTTATCGGTTGAAAACTATATTAAATTCAGAAAATAGGTGAAATTTGATCGCCTTTTGTAAGGTTAGACAGTTAAATGGTTATCAAAATTGTAAGTGGTATCCATTTGCTTATAACAAGTAACAAATAACGGCTAACTAAATTATGGCTTCAGCGCTCGCTCAGTATTTACCAATCGGATTAATGTTCATTGTTGCGCTAGGTTTTGTTGTCACCACCATGATCGGTACACATCTCTTGGGTCCCAAAAGAAAAACAAAACAAAAGTTAGATTCCTTTGAATGTGGAATCGAATCGAAAGGCAATGCAAGGCTTCCATTCAATATTAAGTACTTCCTGGTGGCGATCTTGTTTGTGCTATTTGATGTAGAGGTTATCTTTATGTATCCTTGGGCTGTAAATTTCAAAGAGTTAGGCATGGCCGGTTTTATTGAAATGATTTTGTTCATTGGTTTTTTATTGATTGGCTTTTTCTACTTATTAAAAAAAGGAGCCTTGAAGTGGGAAGAATAAAATGGAAACAGCAACAAATAATATATCGGTAGGAGAGAAGCCCGAAGGCTACGAAGGTGCCGGGTTCTTTGCTACACGATTAGATAAGGTCGTTGGCCTTGCCCGCAAAAATTCGATTTGGCCTTTGCCTTTTGCTACATCGTGTTGTGGTATTGAGTTCATGGCTACGATGGGTGCGCATTATGACTTGGCAAGGTTTGGTTCTGAGCGCTTGAGTTTCTCTCCACGCCAGGCAGACCTGTTAATGGTGATGGGTACCATTGCGAAGAAGATGGGGCCAGTGTTGAAACATGTGTACGAGCAAATGGCAGAGCCGCGTTGGGTGTTATCAGTTGGAGCGTGTGCTTCTAGTGGTGGAATATTTGATACTTATAGCGTGCTTCAGGGGATCGATAGAATAATTCCGGTAGATGTTTATGTGCCCGGTTGCCCGCCTCGGCCTGAGCAAATCATCGATGGTGTGATGAAGATTCAACGATTGGTGGAAACAGAATCACTTCGAAGAAGAGATTCTGCCGAGTACAAAGCCTTGTTAAACAAATACGGTATTGAATGATGGAAGCGGCTGCTCAGGAAAAAATCATTTCTGTCATCAACGAAAAATTTGAAGGTGAGATCCTGGAGGCGGGAATGATTAAAGACTTCTTCAACATCAATCTGAAAAGCGAAAAAATAGTCGACATTATTCGGCATTTGTATAACCATCCGGACACCAAGTTTCAGTTCTTAACCACCTTGTGTGGCATTCATTATCCTGATCAAAAGCAGATTGCGGTCATGTATCAACTGCATAACATGGTAACGAACCAGCGCCTGCGTTTAAAAATATTTTTGCCGGAGGAAAATCCCAGCGTAAAAACACTGACCACCGTTTTCGCAGGAGCCAATTGGATGGAGCGCGAAACGTACGATTTCTTTGGCGTAAACTTCGAAGGACATCCCAACTTGAAAAGAATATTAAATGTGGAAGACATGATCATCTTCCCGTTGAGAAAAGAATATCCCTTGGAAGATCAAACGCGTGAAGACAAAAACGATTTAATGTTTGGCCGATGAGTGAAGTAGATCAAATAGTACCAACCGAAGTACAGGAGGAAAAACAATATTCTTACCTGAACCTTGGCCCCACGCACCCGGCTACACACGGCATTTTCCAAAACGTGTTGAAGATGGATGGCGAAGTGATTGTTGATTCAACACCCACCATCGGTTATATCCATCGTGCTTTTGAAAAATTAGCAGAGCGCAGGCCTTACAATCAAATAACGCCAATCACCGACCGACTGAATTACTGTTCGTCACCCATCAACAATATGGGCTGGCACATGACGGTGGAGAAATTATTGGGTGTTGAAATACCAAAACGCGTTCAATACTTGCGCGTCATTATTATGGAGTTGGCCCGCATCAGCGATCATATTGTTTGCAATGCTGTGATCGGTGTTGATACAGGTGCACTTACGGGTTTCGTTTATCTGTTTCAGCAGCGCGAACTTATTTATGAAATCTACGAGGAGATTTGTGGGGCACGGTTAACAACGAACATCGGGCGCATCGGTGGTTTTGAAAGAGACTTCTCTCCCAAAGCATGGGAGAAGATCAATAAATTTTTGACGGATTTCCCTGTGGTTTTGAAAGAGTTTGAAAGTCTGCTCAACCGCAACCGCATTTTCATGGATCGCACGATCGGAGCGGGAGGAATTACTCCAGAGATGGCATTGCAATACAGTTTCACAGGCGTTAACCTTCGTGCTGCCGGAGTTGATTATGATGTACGGGTGGCAAGCCCATATTCATCGTATGAAGATTTTAATTTCATCATTCCTGTTGGAAAAAATGGTGATGTGTACGATCGCTTTATGGTGCGACAAGAAGAGATGTGGCAGAGTGTGAGCATTATTAAACAAGCCATTAAAAATTTACCTGAAGGACCCTTTCATGCCGAAGTTCCTGAGTTTTATTTACCTCCTAAACAGGAAGTTTATAATAACATGGAAGCATTGATCTATCACTTCAAGATTGTGATGGGTGAAACAGAAATACCAAAAGGTGAGGTTTATCATTGTGTAGAAGGTGGAAATGGCGAGCTTGGATTTTATTTGATCAGCGATGGCGGAAGAACTCCGTACCGATTGCATTTTCGCAGGCCTTGTTTCATTTTTTATCAGGCCTATCCTGAGATGATCAAAGGCTCCATGTTGTCGGATGCAATTTTGACAATGAGTAGCATGAATGTGATTGCGGGAGAGCTGGATGCCTAATTTTAAACTTAAGAATGTTGAATTAGAATTTTGATGACTGAAAACAAAACCATAGCATTCTCAGACGAAGCTTTAGCGAAGGCTAAAAAAATTATTGCACGTTATCCAGAAGGAAAACAGAAGTCGGCAATGCTACCATTATTGCATTTGGCACAAGCCGAATTTGATGGATGGCTTAGTCCAGAAGTAATGGATTATGTTGCCACTTTGATGAACGTGAAACCAATTGAGGTGTATGAAGTGGCTACTTTTTACTCGATGTTTAATACCAAGCCTGTAGGAAAATTTCTATTGGAGGTTTGCCAAACGAGTTCATGCTGGCTGCGAGGCTCTAACGAAATAGTAAACCACATCAAGAAGAGATTGAATATCGAGGTTGGCGAAACCACAGATGATGGATTGTTCACTTTAAAGACAGTAGAGTGTCTTGGCTCTTGTGGAACAGCGCCCATGCTTCAATGCGGTGCCGACTTTCATGAGAATCTTACGATTGAGAAGGTGGATGAGTTGATCGATGCATTGAAAAATAAAAAAGAAAGAAGTAGTTACTTAAAGTCTTTGGTGAATAGCTGAAAATAAAATGGGTAAAAAATTACTCTTACAACATATCAACGAACCCGGTATTCAAACTTTTGAAGTGTACCGGAAGATGGGCGGCTATGCTTCAGTTGAAAAAGCACTGAAGACCATGAAGCCCGATGACGTAACCGAAGAAGTAAAAAAATCAGGACTGAGAGGAAGGGGTGGAGCAGGTTTTCCTGCAGGTATGAAGTGGAGTTTCATCGATAAAAAATCGGAGAAGCCGCGCTATTTAGTTTGCAATGCAGACGAGAGCGAACCAGGTACTTTTAAGGATCGCTACTTAATGGAAAAAATTCCTCATGCGCTAATTGAGGGAATGATCACATCGAGTTATGCTTTGGGTGCGAAGACATCGTACATCTACATTCGTGGCGAGTACATGTACATCGTTCGCATTCTCGAGAAAGCAATCGAAGAAGCGTACGCGAATGGATTTCTCGGAAAAAATATTTTAGGAACTGATTACTCGCTTGAACTTTATGTTCATCCGGGTGCGGGTGCATATATCTGCGGAGAAGAAACCGCGCTGCTTGAATCGCTCGAAGGGAAACGTGGAAATCCAAGGTTAAAACCTCCGTTCCCTGCCATTGCTGGTTTGTATGCTTGCCCTACGGTGGTGAATAATGTTGAAACTATTGCTGCTGTTGTACCAATCATTAATAACGGTGGCGATGAATATGCTAAAATTGGTATTGGCAAAAGCACCGGTACAAAACTTATTTCTGCCAGCGGCCACATCAACAAGCCGGGCGTTTATGAGATAGAACTTGGATTACCTGTAGAGGAATTCATTTACTCAGAAGAATATTGTGGTGGCATTTGGAAGGGAAGAAAATTGAAAGCCGTTGTTGCCGGTGGTTCATCGGTTCCAATTCTCCCCACTAATTTAATTTTAACAACCGCTAAAGGTGAGCCTCGCCTGATGACGTACGAGTCACTTTCCGATGGAGGATTTGCAACGGGTACGATGTTGGGCTCCGGTGGATTTATTGTGATGGATGAAACAGCAAGCATCGTAGAAAACCTTTACACCTTCGCACGATTTTATCATCACGAATCGTGCGGTCAGTGCAGCCCTTGTCGCGAAGGAACAGGTTGGATGGAAAAAATACTCCACCGCATTGAAGAAGGTCGTGGCTCGATGAAAGACATTGACCTGCTGGCTGATATAGCTAAGCATATTGAAGGAAATACGATTTGTCCGCTGGGCGATGCTGCAGCATGGCCTGTCTCGAGCGCCATCCGCCATTTCCGGCAGGAATTTGAAGACCATATTAAACTACAGAGATGTCCCTTGTCAAGGTAACCATAGATAATATTGAGGTTGAAACCGAACCGGGAACAACCATTCTGCAAGCTGCCCGCAAAATAGGAGGGAAAGGGGTTCCGCCTGCCATGTGCTTTTATACCAGCCTGGAGGGCAGCGGTGGAAAATGCCGTACCTGCCTGGTTAAAGTAACCCGGGGGTCGGACAAAGATCCCCGTCCCATGCCCAAGCTGGTACCTTCCTGCCGGACTGTTGTCCAGGACGGAATGGTCGTGCAGAACATCACCTCTCCGGAAGTGCTGCAGGCAAGAAGAGCCATTACCGGGTTCCTTCTCCTGAACCATCCCCTCGATTGCCCTATCTGCGACCAGGCCGGTGAATGTTATCTTCAGGATTTATCTTACGACCATGGCCTGGCCGAAACCCAAACCATCGAGGAACGGCGTACTTTTGTACCCATTGACATAGGTGATAAAATCAAGCTCCACATGACCCGCTGCATCCTGTGCTACCGCTGTGTGATGGTGGCCGATCAGCTTACCGGTCAAAGGGTGCACGGTGTGCTTAATCGCGGCGATCATTGTGAGATTAGCACTTTCATCACCAGGGCCATCGACAACGATTTCTCCGGAAATATGATTGATGTTTGTCCGGTCGGAGCACTGACCGATCGGACTTTCCGGTTTTCCAGCAGGGTATGGTTAACAAAACCATTCGATGCGTACCGTGATTGCCACAAATGCTCCGGAAAAACCGTGCTGTGGATGAAAAATGATCAGATACTGAGGGTCACCGGCAGGAAAGACAAATACGGGGAACTGGAATCCTTTATCTGCAATGATTGTCGCTTTGAGCAAAAAAATGTGGAAGACTGGGTAATCGAAGGACCAAGGATAATAGAAAGACATTCGGTGATTTCACAAAATCATTACGAACAGATGTAATATAATGGACTGGACTTTAATCATATACAAAACCATTTTGCTGATCATCATCATGTTGATCACCTTGTTGGTTGCCATGTATTCGACCTATGGGGAGCGCAAGGTAGCTGCTTATATGCAGGATCGCCGG
>DPLR01000269.1 GCA_003541895.1 Cytophagales bacterium
TTCCTGCTGGCTCAGAAATTTTTGTTGGATACGGAGGCGAATATTGGCAAGTTATCCGCTACAACATTCGGCTTGAGCAAAAGAATAAAGAGAAAGAAGGCAAGAAGAATTCTAAAGTAGAGTTGCCGCATCACAAAGCATCGAAGCGAACTAAGCTGCAACGTTAGCAAGAGTATTTCTTTTCACTTAAAGTAATTCGGCATCCAATTTTTTTGAAACGTAATTTTGCTCAGAGGTACTGAGCGTGGCAACCCTCTTTTTTGTTTCTGCGTTGCTATTAGCAAGGGACTCAACTTCAAGGCAAATAAATTTGTGTTCCGCAATCTGAACAAGTGAATCGTATGGACCTTTCTTTGAGAGAAGCTTTACCAAAATAGGCGTTGATTCAATCATCAGAAAAAGTACAATGATGAAAATGTGTGCCCACCACATGGCAGAACTCTCATCGGTAAGTCTACTCAGTGCCTCCATTCGTGCGGCAGGCCCATCAATCTTGGCGTGCACAAGTTCATGTAAAACATTTTCCATTTGGTTCCCCGATTCTTTCAATCGATTTTCAAGCGCCACGAGTTTGCTACTGGTTGATTTTGATAGTGCTTCTAATTCAGCTTCTACTCGGTCGGCATCAGCCTTCTTCACTTTATAAATGGGGCCGAGGTTTTTGATTTTAGTGCCGCCCGTTCCGTCAGCTTCTTGCTGTGCAATTTTCAAAAGTTCATTTCGCTCAAGCGTTTTATTTATCACCTCCTGTTGAAGTCTTTGGATGTCCTGCCGTGCTTGGATAATCGTTGGTTCAAATCGCATTTTAGCGTTAGCTTCTTGTGAGGCATAAACCTGTTGTTCCATCACCACCAACTGAGACTCAATCTCTTTACCAAATATTTTCAACTCAATTGGTTTAGCAATGACCAATGAGATAATAATGGCCAACAGAATGCGTGGAAGTGCGGTGAATAGTTCGCGAGCAAAACGCTCTTCTTTTCTCATGCTTGACACAATGAACCTGTCGAGGTTGAAAATCATGAAGCCCCAAACTAAACCAAGCAGAATTGAGATTACATAACTGTCGAATATGGTGAACAAGGCATAACCCGCAGCCAGGGCAGCAAACAGGCCTGTAAAAAAGATTGTGCCACCAATACCAATGTACTTATTCTTATCCGATGGACACTGCTCAAGAAGTTGCAAGTCTGCACCGGAAGCAAATAAAAAGAAGCTATTAATTTTTTTCATGACTGGTTAACGGCATTTGTGTACAAAGGAATATGTACGCAGCCCAATAAATGTGCCAGTGGCTGATCTCTATAATTTCGAACATTCCTTATTGGAAATGCACGGTTATGAACAGGGGAATGTTCACTATTTGATTTTGACAGATTCTTATCTTAGATAGAAAGACAACGGCAATTCTTGTTTACCACTGGTGAAGCCATAAAGCAACACCCTGCCTTTGTATTGACTGAAGAAATCGATGATGTCTTGCGGATCTTTAACGCGTTGCCGATTGATATGCGTAATGGTATAATTCTCGGGCAAACCGATGGAACGAAAAATTCCATCTCTGATTTTTGAAACCTTCACTCCGTAATCCACTGCTTCTAAGTTCGAGCCGGTGGTTCCATCGCTCACAATTTTTCTTTTCACAACCGTTGTTGCACCCGACTTGTTGAGCAGAGTCACTTCAACCGTATTTGGTTTTCCAGCACGAATGTACGTGATGTTGATTTTGTCTCCGGGATAGTGATAACTGAGTTCTTCTTCAAAACCACTTTCTGAATTTACTTCTGTTGAGTTGATTTTCGTGATGACATCACCTTCTTCTAACCCGGCTTTAGCAGCCGCACCGTTTCGGTCTACATTACCTAAGAGTACACCTTTGAATTCTTTTACGTTCACATCGAGATCATACTTCTTCGCGTTCTGAAAGTCATATTCAATGGCTTTGCCTCCAAAGATGGCTTTCTGTGGAACTCCATATTTAATCAAGTCATCTACTACTTTCTTTGCGATATCAACAGGTACAGCAAATGCATAACCGGTGTAAGAACCAGTTCTTGATAAGATTGCCGTGTTGATGCCAACCAATTCTCCATTCTTGTTCACTAATGCTCCACCGCTATTTCCTGGGTTGATGGCAGCATCCGTTTGAATAAATGACTCGATTGGAAATTTATCATCCACAATATTTATTCGTCTGCCTTTGGCGCTAACGATCCCGGCTGTTACCGTTGACGAAAGTGAGAAAGGATTGCCAACAGCAACCACCCACTCACCAACCGCAAGTGTTTTTGAATTCCCTAAAGTAATGGCCGGAAGGTTTGTCTCCTTAATTTTTAAAACAGCCAAATCCGTTGATGGATCTGTTCCAATTAATTCGGCATCAAAAGATTTCTTATTGTAGAGTACTTGAATTTTTTCAGCGGATTCTACCACGTGATTATTGGTAACGATGTATCCATCACTTGAAAAAATTAAGCCCGAACCTGAGCTTACTTGTTGTTGTTGTTGACCGCTGCCTCCGAAAAGTAAATCCCAATACGAGTAACTTACGCCTGCTTGTGAAATGCTGTTGATATAAACAACGCTTGGAGTTGCTTTCGAAGCTGCTAAGCTAAAATCTACATTGTCCGCCAGGTTGGAATTTGAAGACTGACTCGTCATCGTTTGATAGTTGGCTGCCGGCTGAAAGTCTTTTACTGAAACTACTTCCGATTGATTTTTATTTTGATGGACTGACTGGTATTCCATGAATACAAAAGCACCCGCTAATCCTGCTAAAAAACTGACAGCTATGTTTTTAATAAGATTCATAAATGAATAATTAATGACTTAAACCAAACGCTCGATTGAAATGAAAGGTTACCTTGGGCTGATATCAAAATTCGACCCAATTCAAAAAAAGGAAAAATTGACAGGTTTATTGCTTCTTTTTAAAAGCAGCTTTAATAGCATTTTCTAATTCTTCGCCTGCTTTTTTCAAGCTTGACTCCACTTCCTTCCAACGCTCTTTATTTTGGGCTTCGGTTTTGAATTTTTGAGCAGCGGCCTTTACTTCTTCAAATTTGTTTTGGAGGTCTACTTCAGCACGTGCGCCAGCCTCGCTTAATTCTTTAGCAAACTGATCCATTTTTTTTCCAAATTCTTTGAAAAATTTTTCGGCAGTTCCTTCCTGATTTTCTTCCATGGCTATGCGCTTTTTGAAAATAAGGGTGAAGTTAAGAAAAGTTAAAAATTGTTTAACGCAGCAGAACCACGGCTCCTCGGTACTCTTGGATGCCTCGCTCAGGATGGAAGGAACTAACATATCGTACGAGATAGGTGTAAGTATCTCCAGGAAGTGGTTTAGCAGGGTCGCCTTTGAACCCTCCGTTCCAACCAAAAAGATCCCACAATGAATCTCCTTTGGCCAAGTTGTCTTTCTCCCATTGATAAACAGCTTCACCCCAGCGGTTGTACACAATAATTTCGAAGCTGGAGATGTACAATCCTACCATGCGGAATTTGTTATTCTCAGGATGACTACTTGACGGTCTGAACGCATTCGGTCCAGTAATGATTGGTTCGCAATCGTTGATGACAGTTGTGATATTAAGATTGGTACAACCAAATCCATTAGTCAGTTCAACTTTGTATTGCCCTTCGCTGTCGGCAGGATAGATTTCGGTTGTTACGGGAGGGCTAAATTGAGCCCCGTTTTTGTACCAATTGTAGGCATCAAAATATCCGGGATCGAGATTTACAATCTTGTAGCTCGGATCGTTGCTATCAGGATCAAGGCAAACCCGATATTCTGGAGCAAGCTGTCCGATTGGAAGAGGCGCTTTTTCAATTTGAATAGAAGCTGTTGCAGAACAAGTCAATTCTTTGACCACAACCTGATAGGTTCCAGCGGCCGTTCTCCAAACGGTATCTAGTTTATTTGTAAAGGAACTTCCATTCGGTAATGTCCAGGTGTAATCAGGACTTGTTGCCGAGGTGGTAGCGGTGATCACAAATTTATTACCATCATCGCAGACAGTCGGTGCTGACAGGCTTGCGGATATCGGGCCTATCACTTGAACTGTTTTAGGATTAGTTTTAACTGAACAGTTGCTTTGGGCATCCACTACTTCAAGATTGAATGAGGCTCCATCATCGGTAACTCCGATGGTGATTTGTTGACCTAGGACCGTTGGAGTAGCTGATCCATTCTCATACCAGCGGTACGTATAATTTCCTGTTGGAGATGCAATGAGCAAAA
>DPLR01000410.1 GCA_003541895.1 Cytophagales bacterium
AGATGTTTCTTGGAGAATATGATCTTCGCAAAAAGAGCATGCTCAAAAAGAAACGGATCCACATGGGAAACCCCGATCCCTTTTACAAAGCCTTGATCCACATTCCTTCATTGCAACAACTCGTAGTTACCGATCAGGAAAAAGGGCTTGTGTTTTTTGATTATGATTTTGAAGAAACAGCTCAGTACCCAACGCATACTATTCTCGGTTCTTCTTCTAAAGAAATCATTTTTCACCACGCCTCATTGAAGGACAATTGTCTTTGGATGAGCACCGATCCCTTTGGGGTCATCCAATGTTCACTTTCTGATAAACCTTTTTATCACTTCAAGCCTTCCCGCAAAACGGCTGTCACCAAAGGAATTTTTACTGATGCGGAAGGAAATGTGTATGGCGCTCTACTCAATGAAGGCTTAGTAAAATTTGATAAGAACGGAAATGAAATGCCTGAACTTGAAAGTGAAAAAGAACCTTTCCAGTTTCAGGCATTCAACACCATTTTTTCCATCGCACCTGATTCTGTTTTCATTCATTGCTTTAATTACCTCGGCTACTACAATACGCGCGCTAAAGCATTTAACAATTTCAAACCGTATTTCCTTCAAGCAACCAAAAGCGATCTTAACTTATCTTTCTACAATCAGTCTGTCCGCATTCGCGGAAAAGAATTTCTCACTTCCTCCGACCGTAAACTATGGTATCTACATTTTTCTGAGAAAGATTTGAAGGTAAAATTAGTGTCTGAGTTTCCGCATCCCATCAGCGCTATCTGTTCGTCAAAAGATGGAACTTTTCTGGTGGGAACGATTCAAGGATTGTATGTGTGGAAGAAAAACAAAATAGAATTCATTGAACCCATCGGCACACGGTTCATCAAACATATTCTGCAAGACGGCCACGGCCATTTCTGGATTTCCACTATCGATGGGCTTTGGCTGTTGGATGAAAATCTGAAAGTGATGAAAGCATTCTCCACTCAAAATGGATTGCTGAATAATTTTATTTATGGCACAGTAGAATCCAATCAAGAGATCTGGGGAAGCTCCAACTACGGACTGTTTCGCATCGATCCAGCGCATGAAAAAATTTCCACGTATCAAATCACAGATGGTTTACAGAGCAATGAATTTAACAGCGGCACTTTTTTTAAAAGCCATGATGGCAAAATATTTTTCGGAGGCATCAATGGCATCAACCTTATCAACGATCATTTTCAGAAAAATTTTTCAGCGGAATTTAACACGGTGATCACTTCCCTTAAAATCAATGACCACGCAGACAGCACACGTGCTCCATGGACGTTGACAAACCTCCATCTTCCACACGAAAAAAATACGCTGAGTTTTTCATTTGCAGGACTGTTTCCTTCGCAGAGTGATCGGCTTATCTACCGCTATAAAATGCAAGGCTCTGACCGAGATTGGGTGTACAGTGGCAAAGAGCGAACGGCACGATATGCTTCACTCTCACCGGGTTCTTATCAATTCAAAGTAGCTGCATCCATGAATGGTGAGGATTGGAAAAGTGAATCCATCGTTTCCATCTTCATCGCTCCTCCCTTCTGGCTCACGTGGTGGTTCCGTGCTTTTCTGGTGATTGCTCTCGCGATCATAATTGCGGGAATAGTCCGACTAATCCAGCACAGAAAAGTAAAGCGAGAAATAGAGAAACAAAAACTCCATCTACAACTGGAAGAAGAACGCCAGCGTATCAGCCGTGACCTGCACGATAACATGGGAGCCTACACTTCTGCGCTTCTCAGCAACGTGCAGCAGATGCAACAAAAAACAGATGAGACATTTGCGAAAGACCTTGCCCACATGCAGCAGAATGCAGAACAGATTCTCAGCAGCTTGCGCGAAACCATCTGGGTACTCAACAACAAATCCATCTCAGTACAAGACTTTGCCGATGCGTTTAAATCCAACTGCCTGAAATTGTTGCGCAGTTTTCAAGGCATCCATCTTGACGCACAAGAGCACATAACCACTTCATATATTTTGAGTGCACCCACTGCCATTCATTTGAATAAGATATTAATGGAAGCGGTGCAAAATACACTCAAGCATGCGCAGGCTAAAAACATTATCGTGATCATTCATTGTGGGGAGCAGTTGCTGATTGAAATAAAAGACGATGGCGTGGGATTTGAAACGGAACGAGGCACTGGCAACGGCCTTCACAATATGGAGTGGCGCGCATCGCAGGCAGGATTTCGCTTTCAGTTCTTTTCGGAAAAGGGAAAAGGCACACGCATAGAACTCGTAAAGAATATTGGTTCAGAAAAAATTTGACGATCTAATTTAAAAAGATGGCGATAACCTTAGCTATTGTTGATGACAAGGCAATCAACCGCAATACGGTAAAAGAAAAAATTGCTTCTTACCGCGATGAGATTGAACTGCTGTTCGAAGCTGCTGATGGTCGCGAGTTTTTAGAGAAAATGAAAACCACCTCGCGCCAACCGCAGGTGGTGCTGATGGATCTGGAAATGCCAAAGATGGACGGCATTGAAACCATTCAGATTGCTTCATCTGCCTTTCCGGAAACACGCTTCATCGTGCTGACTATTTTTGAAGACAACGGAAAAATATTTGAAGCCATCAAAGCTGGAGCCAGTGGCTATCTGCTTAAAGAAGACAGCGCCACCAATATTGTAGATGCGATCACCAACGTGGTGGAATACAATGGTATTCCGATGAGCCCTGCCATTGCGCGCAAAACAATTGACCTGCTGCGGCAACTCCCCTCTCAATCAGCAACGAGCATTTCAGAAAGTCATCAATTGAGCGAACGCGAAATGGAAATCCTTCGCGAGCTAGTAAGTGGAAAAGACTACCGCACCATTGGCGAAAAGCTTTTCATCTCTAAGCTTACTGTGCGCAAACATGTATCCAATATCTACGACAAACTGCATGTAAACAGCCGCGCACAGGTGATCAACCTCGCACATAAAAAGAAATGGATATGAGTGATTTTTTTCTTAGAATACTTTATATCAAGAACTCGGCATGAACAAAGGTGATATAATATATAGATATTCAGGAAGCACCAGAGTCCCTGAGGCAGGTGACTCCAGTGAGAAGAATAATGTATTCTTATTACGATTTACCGCCTATATATTTTGATTTTTTTAAAAATGCCAGCACACTTTCATGGTCATAGCTTAATTCAATTATTTCCTTTAAAGCCTCTTTCTTGTTTTTTGAATTGTCATAATAAGATTTGCAGATTACGTAACCCATAAAATAGCCCAGGTCTGCAATACCATTTAGTGCTTTACTTCCATTGTAAAGCCAATTTTTAATATCCTCCCCATTCATTTCCTTTTGAAAAGCATCCCATAATTCTTTTTCATTGTTCTTACCATAGGTCATGTAGGGAGATACAATTGGTTTTTGCAGTAGAAGCTCTGCAATAAAATCGCAGGCGCCTTCGGTGATACAATTACTTAACAGGGTTTTGCCCTCTGCTTTTTGCTGTGTATGAACAACTTCATGCGCTACCAAATAAACTACATCTTTATTGTCATTAAATACCCCTTGCAGCCAATTGCTCAATTCAGATGCATCCACTGTTTTATTAGAACACGCAATTTCTGAACCTATTAAAATTTCGTCTGCACCTGTTGTTCCGCCTGAATTTAGAACACCAATGGTGAAGTAAATATTGGGTTGCTTAAAATTGGGGTACAGTTCTTTAAACCTGATCATTAAGTCCTCAATCTCCTTCGTATGTTGTTTAATTTCCAGAGTTAACGGTCTTACTGATGCCCAAAATTTAGGATATGCAATTATATTTTTTAAGTGCCTTTGGGCAGTGTGATCTCTTGAAATAATGAAATCCTTAAGCCCATCCGTAGCTTTATCTAAATACAGTTGTTGTATATACCGAATTTGCTTTGCTTGATCTGAAGTCGATTTTACACTGTCATAAGCAACCCAAAAATTATCTATATCGGAAGTGTATATTTTTATACTTTGTCCGTAGACCGTAACTGACGCAATTAAAATGATCGAAAATAGAAATTGTCCTTTCGTCATATTATGTTTTCTAAAAATTAAATTTCTTAAAACAGAGGCATTGAAACTATTAAAATTATTTTCTTTTTGCTTTGAACAAAGTCATAAACTCATTTGCTAATAATGCTGATAGT
>DPLR01000545.1 GCA_003541895.1 Cytophagales bacterium
AATTCTTAGCAGCTAGACATTTAAATTTACTCAACATTTCCGCTACACAGGTTTCCCAGCTTCTGCTTTCTCCGAACGATCCCTTAAAGGCTATCCCGATGCTGAACGAGATTGTTGTTTGGCTTTCATCAATGAATCGATCTGTGTTTGATTTATTGATAAGTCATGAACCTCTTCTTATCCTAAGATCTAACAAACATTTCAGCCAGCCTGATAGAGAAAAAATTGTTTCATCTCTCTTAAAACTCTCCAATGATTTTGAAATATTAGACACTTACGACTGGCGAAAATTTTACGTTAGAGTAAAGCACACAAGTCTCAAGTCTCAACTTAAGCCATTCATAATTGATCGTACCAAAAATTCGGTTTCGAGAAGGATCGCAATTGATATTGGAGGAGCGTGTCGAGAATTAGGACTGATTGAATCTCTTTTCCAAGTTTTAGAAGCAAAGGACGAAGAACCTTACTTAAGAAGAGAGGCAATTAATTCAATTGGGCTCATCAATGATACAAGTGCTCTTAATCGCTTGATGAAGTACGCCTTGATTGATCAACCAGAGGATACAGATGATGAACTTAAAGGTTCAGCATTGGACATCTTGTATCCAACATATATTTCCACTGATAAAATGTTGAATGCTCTTTCTACCGTCAAGCGTAAAAATTTGTATGGAGCATATAAAGGGTTTCTAGATGGGGTCGGATATACGATACCAGATGGTGAACTTGAAACAGCTGTTAAGTTCTTTTTACACAATAATTTTTATGATAACCATGTAGAAAACAATTTCGAAAGTTTAAACCTTCGAATAATCGAGCGCTGCTGGAATCACAAACTATCGTCTGAAGGTCTAAGCAATTTTGCTCAACTCATTTACAAAATGAGGGTGAAGTACGTTGGATTTGAAGTGCCGGAGGAATCTATTAATCGCAGGCCAGTGGTTAAAAGTATTATAGAGACGATAGGTGAAGAATCCGAGGTTTATCATATAGTCGGAAGTTATGGTCAAGGCACTCAATTGATAAGACAGTCTGACTGGGACTGGTTAGTTGAGATTGTTGAAAATGCAACAATTGAAAATCAATTCAAAATAAGTCGGATACTTTGGACGATCTCGGATTTAAAAATTGCTAAACACGTCAATGACTTCGTTAAACTAGCTTTCCGCCACACTCAAATAAGAGATCGTTACAAGAATTTTTTTGACGCTATTGAAATCGATTCAGACGAAGCCAAAAAACTAAAGGAAGATTTGGTGCTTCATGCCACAATTAAGAAAAATCAAAGTAAACCTGTTCGAAAAAAAATTCTAGGTCCGTCACCACAAGAAAAATGTAGGGAATTGATTAAAGAATTCTCCTCAAGCCAACTAAAGGCATTCTGGGGAGTAGTATACTTCTTAAGCATTGATGAAAGTCAAAACACGATAAATGATCTAGAGTTTGACATAACCAAACTGCCTCAGTGGAATTTCGTGAGTGATATCCACGATTCGATTTTCAATGCAGCTAAGAGTTATATCCAAGAATTCAAGCCTGAATCAAAATGGATATTGACTGATCAGTATCAAAGACCTGAGTTAAGTGGGTATAAAGCCTTGTTACTACTGCGGAAACATGAGCCAGAGTTCATCGAAACCCTATCTTCATTTTTTTGGGAAAAATGGACTGCCACAATTCTGTATTGTTCTCTTAACTCTCTAAACGAATTGCCTGAAGACCGGAAGTATTTATTGAAAAAATGTTTCGATGTCAACCAAGAAAGCGGTTACGCAAATAAGATTCTCAGCACATATTTACTTTACAGGCTTGAGAAAAAAAGAGACCTTTTTGATTTGCACAAAATAAAGGCGATACTCAACGAAGACCTTGCTAAAGTTTTGTTGCGGCTTTGTGTTCACAAATCTTGTAACATTCAAAATCAAGAATATATCCTTGATTTCTTACTTGATAACGAGTCGTCATCCGTCAAAAAATTTGCATATAGCAAATTCAGGAAATTAGTTGCGGGCAAAGCCATGTCTCTAGAGGTGGAACTTGCTATTTTAGCTGCTTCGCGTCTTTTAATACACCCTGATGAGAATTGGATAAACTTCTGGTCATCATTAAAAAAGAATGATAATGCCGAGAAGATATTTTTGAAAGCAGCTAATCGCCTCGGTTTTGGAAGGGCTCGACATATTGAATCGCTAGATGCGAATCAAAGATCAGAAATTCTCATCTGGCTATATAAACACTTTCCCCCTAATCAAGATCCAATTCATCTCCACTTTACATATTCTCCTTCTGATCGTGATAATATCGCAGACTATCGAAGCCAAATCTTGAGAAGCCTTATAGAAGAAGGTTCAGTCGAATCAGTTTCGGCATAAAAAAGAGTATCGCGTGTACTTGAAGGTGTAACAGACTTTCGCTGGTGGTTGCTCTCCGCGAGAGAAAACATGAGAAAAAATTCATGGCAGCCACCTAGTCCAAACGAATTGAGGGTTAGTTTAAATAACATTCAAAGGCGTTTTGTTAGAAGCAACTTGGAATTACTAGATGTTGTTCTAGAATCATTGACTCGATTGCAAGAAAAGCTAAAAGGCCAAAACCCAACCGCTTTTTTTCTTTGGAACATCTCTCAAGTTGGCAAGAAAAATACTTATAAAAGGAAGGACGAAAACGCGTTGTCTGATTTTGTGAAAATGCATTTTGATTATGACCTAAAGGGACAAAATATTGTAATCAATCGCGAAGTTGAAATCAAAAGAAGTACTGGTGTGAAAGATGGGGCAAGAACTGATATTTATATTCAGGCGGTAAATCGTGAAAATCATGAAGACCATTTTTCGCTAGTAATTGAAACGAAAGGCTGTTGGAATCCAGACCTTGACACTTCAATGGAAAATCAGTTAAAAGGAAAGTACCTTTCCAAATACAAGTCGGTTGTGGGAATTTATTTGGTGGGTTGGTACTATTGCAAACACTTAAAGGCACCAGCAAAACATAAAAATGTTTCAAAGGTCAATAAAATCTTAGATACCCAAGCTCAAGAATTAAGCACTGATGGCCTGGTATTTAAAGGTTACATTCTTGATTGCGGTATATAATACTCTGATTTTTTTCTCACCCGATCAAATGTCTCATTAAACCAATCATAAACCTTTTATTAAATGAATACTTACTCACAACTGCACTGCAGATTATCTACTTTCGCACAACCACAACCTAAACCAATCGAATATGAAATCAGTGCGTTCTTCTAATACGAGCTGTCTATTCTGTTTCTTACTGATCATTTCACTTGCGTCTTGTTCTAAAAAACAAGCTACCGAACAACCGGCCAATCAATCGTATGATGTGTCAGACCTTAAAGACTTCCCTAAAGAGTGGGTGCTAGCCGAGGACACGCACACTGATTCATTAAAGCAGAATTTTGTTATCCCTGTGGATAGTGCCAATGAAATTGTGGGCAGTATCACCATTGTGC
Organism: Cytophagales bacterium; assembly: GCA_003541895.1. Lineage (GTDB taxonomy): Bacteria > Bacteroidota > Bacteroidia > Cytophagales > Cyclobacteriaceae > ELB16-189. The sequence continues at coordinate 3,473 of DPLR01000545.1, forward strand.
AAAACGGAAACGAATGGCAGATGATTACCAAAGGCTTCTTTGCTCCGGGCACGTATGTGGTTAAAAACTTTGCCCAAGCGCACGATGGCGGCACACTGGTTTTCTTTGATGCCTTACTTCAAAACACACAAGACACCACCACGTTAAAATTGAGCATCAACTTTAATCACCCCGAAGGAAATGAAATCATGGCCAGTGCATTCACTTGCCTCAATTGCTATGATTACCCTAAAGTGCAAATGATAGAAAAGTCAATCGCGGCCCGAGTTCCACAGAAACCGCTAAGTGAACTTCAATACGATTGAGCTTTGCGCTTCGGAAACAGGCTTATTGAGCAGTTTTACCGGAAACACACAACAAAGGGACAGAAATACATAAAATCCTCAGGGATATATCAAACATCCGTACGGTAATACATAAAACCCTCACGGTAATATCAAATATCCGTGCGGTAATACATAAAACCCTCACAGGAATATCAAACATCCGTACGGTAATACATAAAACCCTCAAGGAAACATCAAACATCCGTACGGTAATACATAAAAGCCTCACAGGAATATTAAACAACCGTACGGAAATACATAAAACCCTCACAGGAATATCAAACATCCGTACGGTAATACATAAAACTCTCGCGGAAACATCAAACATCCGTACGGATATACATAAAACCCTCACAGGAATATCAAACATCCGTACGGTAATACATAAAACCCTCACGGTAATATCAAATATCCGTACGGAAATACATGATTCCGTCACCGAAACATCTGACATCGTACTGGAATTAGATAACATGAGTCTGTTCAGCCAACTGTATCAAAATAGAAAAACACTAAATTGACAATCCACAACATTCGCTGGTTCGTTGTCGTTTAAACAAAACCAAATCCCTTCGGCATGATCAAAAATTACCTCACCATCGCTATCCGTAGTTTTCTAAAACACAAATCGTTTACATTTTTGAACATCGCGGGCTTGTCGTTGGGCATGGTGGCGAGCCTTTTGATTTTGCAGTACGTGAAGTACGAGCGCAGCTACGATGCTTTTCACAGCAAAGCGCAAGACATCTACCGGGTGAATTACAACCAATGGCAGAATGGCAAACTCCGTTTTGAATGTGCGGCAGCTGTGCAAGCGGTAGGCCCTGCATTAAAAAATAATTTTCCGGAGGTGCTGCGCTTCACTCGGTTCTTTCCTACCAGCGGCATTATGAGTTATAACAGCCCCGCCCACGGAGTAGTCTCCTTTCGTGAGGAGAAAATGCAAATAACCGACTCCAGTTCATTCGAAGTTTTTGACATCCACTTGGTAGAGGGCGATAAAATGCAAGCGCTAACAGGACCCAACAAAGTAGTGATCAGTACCAACGCAGCCAAGCGCTACTTTGGAAATGAAAACCCGATAACAAAAACTATTTCGTGGGATGGCAACAGAAATCTTGAAGTGACTGGCGTTTTTGAATCGTTGCCGCAGAACTCTCACCTCAAATTCGATTTTATGATTTCGTATGGCACGCTCTTCAAGATGGCCGGTCGTGAGGCAGAGACCGCTTGGGGCTGGTATGATTTCAACACCTATGTATTGCTACAACATGGCACCGATCACAAAGCACTACAAGCAAAGTGGGATCAATGGCTGGCTAAGGCAAGGGCTGAGGACTGGAAGAAATACAATGGTAAACAGGAGTTCCCCCTGCAGCCGTTGTTGGATATCCATCTAGGCAAAGTTTTGTTGCAGGAGTCGCAACCGGATGAGCGAGGTACTGCCGATAGCGTGTATGCACTTACCGCCATTGCTTTCTTTATTTTAATCATCGCTTGGGTAAACTACATTAACCTTGCCACGGCTAAATCTTTTGAACGTGCCAACGAAGTGGGCGTGCGAAAAGTGATGGGCGCACAAAAAAACCAATTGATGAAACAGTTTTTGAGTGAAGCTTTCCTGATTAATCTTTTGGCGGCAAGTATCTCTGTGCTGGCCGTTCGCTTGTTGTGGCCTTCATTCAGTAATTTATCGGGGAGAGCTATTCCGCTCGCGTATTTGGGGCAATCTAGTTTTTGGGTGTTGGTTGCCGGATTGTTTTTGGTTGGCACAGTGCTGGCGGGTTTTTATCCGGCCATTGTGCTCTCCAGTTTCAAACCTGTATCAGTGCTGAAAGGAAAGGTGATGCACAATCCACAAGGAAATTTTTTAAGAAAAGGGTTGGTGGTATTTCAGTTCGTAACTTCTGTGGTACTCATCAGTGGCAGTGTAATTGTCTATCAACAATTGCAGTTCATGCGCAACCAAGATTTAGGAGTGAATATTAATCAGACACTGGTGCTGAAAGGTCCTGGTGTAGTAGTCGATTCATTATTTAGAAATGCATTTGAAGGGCTCAAGGCCGATGCTATGCGCGTGCCTGGTGTGAAGAATATTACGGGCTCATCGAATGTGCCAGGCGATGAAATTTTTTGGGCGAATGGAATCCGAAAATTGGGCGAGCCCGAAGGGAGTCACATCAGCGGATACATTGTAGGCATGGATCACGATTATGTGAACGCCTTTAATTTGAAAATAATTGAAGGCCGGAATTACGACCCCACCTCCAACGGCAAAAAGAGCGTGATCATCAACCGAGCTATGGCTAGTGCGCTTGACTACAAAGACCCTAAAAGTGCCATTGGCGAAAAAGTGACTCAAGGCAGAGACACAATGGAAATTATTGGCGTGCTGGAGAATTATCATCAGATGAGCTTGAAAGAACAAGTGACTCCCCTCGTGTATCGTTACACACCGCAGTTTGCTTCCTTCATTTCCTTTAAATTAGAAACTCAAAATTATCAGCAAGTTCTCGCAGGGTTACAAAAAGTGTGGGACACTCATTTCCCAGGCAACCCCATGGATTATTTTTTCCTCGACCAATTTTTTAATCGCCAATACGATGGCGACAAACGGTTTGGTCAAATTTTTTCTGGCTTCACCTTGTTGGCCATCTTTGTTTCGTGCCTCGGTTTATTTGGCCTCGCATCGTTCATGACTTTGCAGCGCACCAAAGAAATTGGCATCCGCAAAGCGCTTGGGTCAACCTCCGCACAAGTGGTGTTCTTGCTTTCAAAAGGATTTATACAATTGGTTTTGATTGCCAACCTCATTGCGTGGCCGCTCGCTTGGTACATCATGGATAGCTGGCTTGAGGCCTTCCCCTACCGCATCACTATTAACCCCGTTTTGTTCTTGTTGGCAGGATTGGGAGTGGTAATCATCGCCTTTGCCTCGGTAGGCCTACAGACATTTAAAGCCGCTCGATTAAATCCAGCGTTGACTTTGAAGAACGAGTGATAACCAATGTTCTGAGCACACAAATATTTATTTGCTCAATACTCATCGCACCAACCAAAGTTCTGATCAACAATGGTGGATTTTTCTTTTTTGATGTAATTCAAAAAAGCCTCTGCTACCATCGAGTGTTTCTTCCCTTTTGGCCAGATCAAACTCCACTGCGTTTTGATCGGCAGCCCTTGCACGGGGATGATTTGCAAATCGCCACTCTGCAATTCTTTGCGAATACCAATCAGTGGCATGATAGAATAACCGAGCCCCGCCAACACCGCTTGTTTCACTGCTTCATTAGAAGTCAATTCCATTTTTTTTATTACAGGCACATGGTTACGCTGAATAAATTTTTCCATCGCCTGTCGTGTACCAGAACCTTGCTCTCGATAGATTAACGGCAATTCTTTGAAAAGTGATTTGTTGTACGTTCCCTTTTTAAATTTATGCGACTTATCTCCTACCAAAAATAATTTATTGGGGAGCAAGTCAAGGTGTTCTACTTTCACCGAGCGTGGTTGAATAGAAACCAAGGAGAGGTCAACCGCATTTTCTTCGATACTGGTAATTACTCGCTCCTTGTTGGTAACGTCCATCACTAACTCCACACCTGGATTCTGTTTCATGAATGAAGAAAGAAAATAGGGCATCACATATTTTCCAGTGGACACTACCGAAATTTTTAAACGCCCCGTAAGCTGCGATTTGAAATCGTGCGTCTTAAAATTGATTGCCGCCACCTCGTTCAATATTCGCTCGGCAGAGCGTGCTATCTCTTTGCCAAAGTCGGTAATGTAAATTTTTCTACCCACCAATTCAGTGAGCGGCATATCGAACTGCTCCTGAAAATTCCGGAGTTGATTGGATACAGCTGGTTGCGTGAGGTGTAACTCTTCGGCTGTTTTTGTAACGCTGCCCTTCTCAGCTATTTTCAAAAATATCTGTAATTGATTAAGTGTATAGTTCATAACCTTTTCATGATGTATTTCATACTAAATATGAATAAAAAAGAATGAATACCAAAGCCCATCTTTGCGCCTGGAAAAGGAATGCGCATCCATCCATGCTTGTAGTAAAAACTAAAAACTCCAATTATGAAACCAATTAATTATTTGTTCATCATCTTACCGATAGTCTGTTTCACTGCGACACACGCGCAGCAAAAGAGTAAGTCAACACCAGCACAAGCTTTGCAGTGGTTAAAAGAAGGGAACATACGCTTTGCCAAAGGCCAATCAGCAAAGCCGCACCAAGATGTTAATCGGCTCAAGGAAGTGGCCCAAGGGCAAAATCCATTTGCCACTATTGTTGGATGTTCAGACTCGCGCGTGCCCAACGAAATCATCTTCGATCAGGGGTTAGGTGATCTTTTTATTGTGCGTACGGCAGGTCAGGTTTCTACTTTCGCCTCGTGGGGAAGCATTGAGTTTGCCGAAGAAATTTTAGGCACCAACCTCATTGTGGTGATGGGTCACACCAAATGCGGAGCTGTAACCGCGGCCGTGAACTTGCCTGAAGTGCCAGGGCACATCGTTACATTAATCAATGCCATCAAGCCGGCAGTAGAAAAAGCCAGAGAAAAAAAACCAGATCATTTAGTTGACGAATCCATCCGAGAGAATGTGCGCATGCAGGTGCAGCAACTCAAGGATTTAGAGCCGGTACTGGCCAAGCGTGTGCGCGAAGGCTCTCTGATGATCATCGGTGCTGTCTACGACCTCAACACTGGACTCGTTGAATTTTTTGAATAAACCCACGAATAAAAAATACTATGTCATCTACTTTAATTTCCCCTATGGTTCTGGCCTTCGCATTAGGAATCATTGCCAAGCGGATCAAGAGCGATCTTAAATTTCCGGAAGGGCTTTATCAATCGCTCACCATGTACTTACTGGTGGCCATCGGAATGAAAGGCGGGCACAAATTGTCGCTCGCTTCTTTTGATGAAGTGTTCAAGCCAGCTTTAGCCGCTGTGGCCTTATGTTGCTCCATCCCGCTTTGGACGTATTGGATCATGCGCAAAGCTGCGCGTTTGGATGTACCCAATGCCGCTGCATTGGCCGCACACTACGGTTCGGTCTCTGCTGTTACCTTCAGCACGGCCATCGTTTTTCATGAATCGCTTGGCATCAAATACGAAGGATTCATGCCCAGTTTATTGGCCATGATGGAGATCCCAGCAATCATCATAGCTATTTCCTTAGCGCGTTTAAATACCTCTGCAAAATCAGGAAGCAAAGTTTCTATCAAAGAAATAGCCCTTGAACTACTGGCAGGAAAAAGCAGTGTATTGTTAATTGGATTTTTAGTCATCGGATTCTTTATTGGAAACAGTGGATGGGAACAAGTGGCTCCATTGTTCGACACACCTTTCAAAGGAATACTCACGCTCTTTTTGCTGGAAGCTGGCTTGAAAGTGGGCGAACGTTTAAACGAATTAAAGAAGAATGGTTTGTTTCTCGTTGGCTTTGGAATTGTATTTCCCGTGATGCATGCCATGCTCGGAATTTTTCTCGGTCATCTGGCGGGCTTGGGCTTGGGTGGCTCTACCATTCTTGGCGTGCTTGCTGCAAGTGCCTCTTATATTGCAGCACCAGCTGCTTGCCGTGTAGCATTGCCCGAGGCCAATCCTTCGTTTTATTTAACTGGAGCATTAGCAATCACTTTTCCTTTCAACATCCTCATCGGGCTACCCTTGTATCATGAGATCGCTGAAAAAATGATTCATTGACAACAGAAGGATCGTGCGTGGAAAATTTCGGATGAATGAAAACAGAGGCGAATAATTTTTTCAAGAATAGGATCATGATGGTTTGTACCATGCATGGCAAAGAACGCGTGATGCAACCACTCATTGAAAAGCATCTGCATCTGCCATCCGAATTGGTTGCTAACTTCAACACCGATGCGTTTGGAACGTTCACTGGGGAAATAGAACGCGCCCATGATCCTGTCACCACGTTGCGAATGAAAATAAAAAAAGCATTAGAGCATGCGGGTGCAACGTTGGGCATTGGCAACGAAGGCTCATTTGGCCCTCACCCGCAAATTCCATTTGTTCCTGCGGATCAAGAAATCGCCATGATGATTGATTTAATAAACAATCTTGAAATTGTGGCGACAGTCACCTCCACCAACACCAACTTTGCACACGCTGAAATCACTTCCGAAGAAGAACTTGATTCTTTTGCCAGGCAAGTCCATTTTCCAACGCATGGATTGATCCTCAAACAAACCAATGAGGGGAAGGTATCGTATTTAGAAAAAGGAATTGCGAACTGGGATCGGCTCCATGAGGTGTATAACCAATTCAAAAGAATGGAAGGAACAGTCGCAGCAGAAACGGACATGCGCGCTCACATGAACCCTACGCGCATGCAGGTGATTAGCGAAGCTACTGAACAGCTCATCAAAAATATTCTAAGTGTTTGTCCTTCGTGCCATTGGCCCGGGTTTGGCCCAAGTGAAGTAACCAGGGGTTTACCCTGCGGCTGGTGCGGAGCCCCAACACAACGGATTCGCGCTGTAACATCTCGATGCAAGCATTGTGATCACGAAGAAGAAAAAGCAATGAACGAAACAAAAGCCGATCCGCAATACTGCGATCAATGCAACCCCTGAGCACTTGAATAAAAAATTATTAAAAAACAAATACTATAACCATGAAGAAACATACTTTGAAGTTGATCGAAGGCAATTTCACTAAGGATAAAGCGTCCTTGCTATTGCTTGAACTGTTAGCACACAAAATCCAATATCATCAGTTGCAAAAATTCAGTAGTGAAGAACGCTTTGGGAAAGATTTAGATTTTTCAGAAAAAAGAATTGCCGAGCTGAAAGAAGAGAAAGAAAAATTAATCGATTGGATGAATGCATTGCCCGAAGCGAAATCAATAGAAATTAGGGGTGATATTCAATTAGAAGTTAACTAGAGCCAACTTATATTTTAATTCATTTAAACAATGAGCGTAATTTAGGGTTATCAAATAATAGTCACTGTCTATCGTTAGGGCTTTATGTTTACTAGTCAACAAATCTATCGCACACTGCGTGAAGCAGCCTTTGCACTCAATCACGATCTTGACATCGAGTTGATTCAAAACGTAGAACAATATTCGCGAAACTACGCGCTCGATGAATTTGCAGAATTTAAAAGAGACTTGGTTGAAGCCGGCAACAAAATAAGAATGCTCTTCATGGAAAATGCGATCGACTCGCAATCCTTCTCAGAATTCACCAAAGAATCTTCCACCCCCACCTTGGTTTTTATTCAGGGTGAGCAAATCCATCCTTGTATTCTATCCTTCCAAAAGAATAATTTTCAATTGATTGAAATCAGTGACACCACAACGAAAAATCAAGTTACCAAACTGGAAGATTTAAATCTTTTGAAAAACGACAAAGGCGAAATCATCTTCTTCGCTTTGTTCAACTATGAGAGCCCATTGGGCACTGCAGAAGAAGGCCATGAGCTCAGTCCTGTACGAAGATTGATGCAACTGCTTCGTACCGAGCGCAAAGAAATTTTTTACATTTTTTTCTTCGCTGTGGTGGTTGGATTCATCAGTCTTATTCTGCCGTTGGGTATTCAAACTACGGTAGAGCTCGTATCGGGTGGTGTTATATTCAGTTCTGTTTATGTGATGATTGGGCTTGTGATTGTGGGCGTGATCCTCTCCGGTGGGTTGCAAATTGTGCAAATCAGTCTGGTAGAATTTTTACAACGCAGAATTTTCACCAAAGCTGCTTTCGAATTTGCCTTTCGTATCCCGCGCATTCAACTCGAGGCACTGCATAAAAATTATGCTCCCGAATTAGTGAATCGCTTTTTTGATGTCATGACCATTCAAAAAGGTTTACCCAAACTGCTTATTGATTTGTCTTCGGCCGTAATCCAAATTCTATTCGGGTTGTTACTGATCTCGCTTTACCATCCATTCTTCGTTTTCTTTGGATTGATCTTAGTAACAGTACTCGTACTTATTTTTTATTCAACTGGATCGCGCGGATTAAAGTCGTCTATTTCAGAATCAAAATACAAATACAAAGTAGCGCATTGGTTTGAAGAACTGGCCAGAGCCATTCAATCATTCAAGCTTGCGGGCAACACCGAATTGCCTCTTCGCAAAACGGATCATCATGTAAACAACTATTTGAAAAATCGAAAAATCCATTTCGACACGCTGGTACTGCAGTTTGGATTCATTGTAGTGTTCAAAGCGGCTATCGTTGGCGGCTTACTAATCATGGGCACCATGCTGGTGGTAAACAAGCAAATAACCCTCGGGCAGTTTGTAGCTGCCGAAGTAATCATCATTCTTATACTCAATGCTGTTGAGAAAATAATTATGTACATGGATGTGGTCTATGATTTGTTGACAGCCGTTGATAAAGTTGGGCATGTAACCGATTTAAAGCTTGAAAAATCGGGAGGTCTTGATTTCTCTAAAATTCCTGAGAGAGGATTTTCGGTTTCATTAAAAAACCTGAAATATAAATTTGAAGATCAACCAGGCTACGCCTTGGATGGAATTGATCTTGAAATACAAGCAGGCGAAAAAATCTGCATCAGCGGGCCGAGTGGAGCAGGCAAAACTACGCTCACCAACATCATTACCGGACTGTACACACAGTTTGAGGGCATTGCCACCATCAACAACTATTCGTTACGCGATCTTGATCTCACTCACCTTCACGACTTTGTTGCCAAGAATATTTCGGCCGAAGATTTATTCGATGGTACGTTACTCGAAAACATAACTGTGGGCAAAACATCCATCACTGCAGAGCGCGTAATCCAGGCGTTAGATCAAGTGGGCGTGCTCGATAAAGTAAATCAATTGCCGCAAGGTCTTGACACACATTTGCTCAGCACCGGCAAAGGACTTACCGAAACTTTTGCTCATCAGTTGATCGTGGCACGATGCCTGGCCGAGCAGCCAAAACTGCTGGTGCTGAATGACTTTTTCTATTCGATGACCAAAGCAAACAAACTTGACTTACTCAACCGCATCATCAATTCATGC
>DPLR01000213.1 GCA_003541895.1 Cytophagales bacterium
TGATGATGAGATTGTGGTTGGGTTGAATCAACCGATTCACCACGATGATTTTGAATACGTAGTCACGGATTTTAAAGTCGAAAAACAAATAGGAACAGGTGAAGTTGCGCTCGCGGCCAAAGGGAAATTTTATATCGTCAATTTTAAAACCATTAATAATGCGAAGCGTGTGCAACACGAGTGGAACAACTCCATTGCTTTTTTAACCGATGAATTAGGAAACACTTATGAGAACGATCTGGTTGCCCAGCAAGCGCTTGAAAAAATGGAGCCCTTTGGCTGGCAGGAAAAATATGTCACCGAACACCAAACCGAGCAATCCACACGGTTCGTTTTTCAAGTACCTGAGTCAATCAAACAACCCTATCTGAAAGTGCGAGGCTTCACGCTCATGGGCGACTTTTTTGATGGCAATCAATTTGAAAAAACGAAAGTGAAATTGTTTAATTAATTCAAAACCTAACTCATCACTAATAAAAAATAACTATCATGGACGCATCATCTCTTTTAGAACGCTTCAACAATTGGCTTAAAGAATCAATCACCATCAAACTGCTCTCCATTGGTTTTCTGGTATTGATTTTAATGATCCCCTCCAACTGGATTGATTCTCTAATCAATGAGCGGCAGGCTCGAGCGGAATCAGTCATTGCCGAAATCTCTGACAAGTGGTCGGGCAGTCAAACCATTTCAGGGCCAGTGCTTGTTCTTCCATTTATTCAACGCGAAAAAATTGATAAAGGAAAAGAAGGAATTGAAATTCGTGAGTGGACCGAAAAATCCTACTTTTTACCTATCGACTTAAATATACTCGGAGACCTTAAACCTGAGCTACGCCATCGCGGAATTTTTTATGCAGTAGTTTACGAATCGCAATTGAATATGAAAGCGCAATTCAGGAAGCCCGATTTTGCGAAGTTAAACATCGATGAAAAGGACGTGCTTTGGAAAGATGCTTACATGATTTTCGGATTGAGCGATTTACGTGGTATTGCCAAAAATCCAGTTTTTAAATCAGGAGAAAACACCATGACCGGTGAGCCATCTAGTCAAATTTATTTTTCTAAAGAGTCGAGTGATGGTACGGGTGGAAATGGGATCATCACCCAACTTCAATGGGCATCGGCAGAAGATTTCAGAACTGAACTTAGCGTGCAACTTACATTGAAAGGCAGCACCATGATGAGCTTTGCTCCGGCAGGAAAAACTACACATGTAAAATTGCAAGGCCCGTGGGCTGACCCAAGTTTTAACGGAGAATTTCTTCCCTTTAAATCCGAAATAAATTCATCGGGCTTTTGGGCGGAATGGAACATTCTTCATTACAATCGGCCATTTTCTCAAGAATGGATTGGTAGTGCGCAAAAAATTTCAGGGGCCGAATTTGGTGTTGAGCTTTTAATCCCTGTTGATCAATATCAGAAAAGCATGCGAACCTCTAAGTACAGTCCACTGATTATTTTACTCACCTTCTTGTCGTTGCTTATGGTGGAAATCATGCGCAAAATCCGCATTCATCCGTTTCAATATATTTTAATTGGTGCAGCATTGACTATTTATTACACATTGCTGCTTTCATTCTCCGAACACATTGGCTATAATTCTGCCTATGCAATCGCAACTATCTCAACAGTAATTTTAATAAGCTTGTATTCATCCACTTTTCTTGATAGCAAGAAATTAGTTTTTATTTTCGGGGGAGTACTTCTGTTTTTCTACTCGTTCATTTTTGTGATCATCCAATTGCAAGATTATTCACTATTGGTTGGAAGCATTGGGTTGTTCTTAATTGTTGCTTTGCTGATGTACTTCTCAAAAAATATTAATTGGTATAAGAATGAAATAAGGTAGTCAGGTGTAAAATAAAAATGCCAGATCAAAAAAATGATCTGGCATTTTTATTATTTCTTTTCTAAGCATTGCAAGAAGATTTACTTTTACATAGTCATTATGTCATTTTAGTTTAACTAGTTTGAATAAAATATGAAATTCTTTTTGAGGTTTCTGTTTGTGTCATTAATGGCAGCGTTGGTCAGTTGTAATGGCTCAAATAGTTCTGCAATACCTTTCATTGGGAAATGGATGATTCCTCATTGACAGTTAGCGGATGTACAAACCCTGCCAACAATTATACGCAAGCATTTGGTTGCCCAGGCACGGTAGCAAAATGGTGTTATGTGTATACATTTAATTCTAACGGCACTTGTTCAATCGAACGTACAGCCACAAAAACAGAAACAGATACCGGTACTTACAAAGTGATTGGAAATATGGTTTCAATAACTTTCACAGGTTCGAACGAAGCATGGTCTTTTGACCTGAATGGAACCATCCTAAATTTTTCTATAAAGGATCCAAATGATGGATGCTCTTTTAAGTATACACTAATCAAATCGAACTAAGCGAAGCAAATAAAATCCTACGCCAGCTCTCTCAAATCAACAGGTACCACTCTCGAAATCCCTTTTTCTACCATCGTGATTCCGTAGATCACATCAGTAGTGGTCATTGTGCGTTTGTTATGTGTAACAATTACAAACTGACTGTCTTTGCTGAAGCTGCGAATAATTTGATTGAACTTGTCGATGTTGGCATCATCGAGCGGAGCATCAACCTCATCGAAAATACAGAACGGAGCAGGTTTCAACAGGTACATTGAGAAGAGCAATGCCGTTGCCGTCAAAGTTTTTTCTCCTCCCGAAAGCTGGTTAATTGTCAGCGGTCGTTTGCCTTTTGGTTTTGCAATGATGTCAATTTCAGACTCGAGCGGTTTGCTTGGGTCAACCAATTTCAAATCGCAATCATCGCCTTCATTAAAGAGCGAACGGAACACACGGATGAAATGCTCTTTGATTTGATTGAATGCAGTCATGAACGTTTCACTGGCCACACCCTCAATTTCGCTGATGGTGCTGAAGAGCGATTCTTTTGCTTTGAGCAAATCGTCTTTCTGCGCGTTAATAAATTCGTTGCGCTGTTTAATCTCCGTGTAAGCTTCCATCGCCATCGGGTTGATCGGCCCCATGTTGTCAAGCTTCTCGCGGATCTTGGTTACATCGTTTCTTAATTTATCTTCATCTGCTTTCGCTAAAGCTTCAGCTTCTTCTGCGCTTACTTCACCGACAACCGAATCTAAATCAACATTAAATTCAACCGACAATCTTTCTTTTACCGAATTGAGTTGCAGTTTACTTTCGTTCAATTGATTCTGCAATTCCATCAACATCGAGTCAATGTTCTGACGCTGGTGCTGAATTTCGCGCAAATCTTTGTCGTATTGATCAATCTCGCCCCGGCCGCTGTAATATTCTTTTTCTGCCTCGCTCAAACCTTTTTCCATTTCTTCTTTTTCAGAATACATTCCAACGAGTTCTTCATCATTGGTTTGAGCAGTGGCTATAATCGTTTTTGATTCCTCTTCGTTTTTGAGAAGTTCTTCTGAATTCACAGCAATCCGGTTAGCACTTTGTTCCAGGCTTTCTTGTTTAAAACGAATTTCTTGTTCAGTGCTCTTCACTCGGTTTTCTTGCTGGTGGAAGAAAATATTCTGTTCGTTGTAGTTGGCCGATTTTTGACTGAGCAATTCGTTTTGCGCAGTTAGCTCTATTACGATTGATTTCAATTTCTCATCGTGACGAAGAAGTTCTTGGTGCGCGTGTTGAGCTTTCGGTTGGATATCATCAATTTCCTTGGTTAAGGATTCGATCTTTTCGAGAATGTCTTCCTTGCGCAAATCAGAACTGCTGAGCATGCTGTGGAACTGCTCTTGCTTTGTTTTTACTGAGATGAATTCATCGTTCACCAGTTTCACAGAGTTTTGAGCCTCCTCAATCTGTTGCTTCAACGTGTTGTTGCGAAGGCGCTCCAACTCACGCTGACGATCGATCAATGAATGACGGACGT
>DPLR01000283.1 GCA_003541895.1 Cytophagales bacterium
GAATTTAAAGTACCATTGGGTGTTCCTGAAATTTTGAGAGAAGGAACTGACGTTACAATTGTGACTTATGGCTCGATGTGTAGAGTTGTGATGGAAGCAGCCAGTGATTTAGAGGCTCACGGAATTTCTTGCGAAGTAATGGATGTGCAGACGTTGTTACCATTTGATGTTAACAACTCTATTCTTCAATCGATAAAGAAAACAAACCGTGTGGTTTTTGCTGACGAGGACGTGCCGGGTGGAGCAACGGCTTTCATGATGCAACAAGTGATTGAGCAACAAAAGGCGTATCCGAATTTGGACGCAGCTCCAATCACGATAAGCGCAAAAGAGCACCGCCCACCGTATGCTTCGGATGGCGATTATTTTTCAAAGCCCAATCCAGAAGAAATTTTTGATAAAGTGTATGAATTGATGCGTGAATCAGACCCCCACCGGTTTCCCGCGATCTATTAGAAATTGTGGAATACAGAGTCGATGTTACTTTTATGGAACGCTCTATCCATAATTCTGATTTTAAACTTAACACTTTTCCCTTGCAGGTAACCGCCATCACTGACTCCATAAGTTACAGTTCCGTCAAGCGGTGATTTTTTCCCTAAGTCCGATGACAATACTTTAAAACGTCCATTTAGTAAATTGTGTATGCATTGTCGGCCATAGTTATTGATCAGATAAGGATCTATATATTCATAAATTTTTGTAGTTGGGTTCTTAACATAAATGTCAACGAAGAAGTTATAGTAGTAAGGGTTATCCCGAAAATATAATGAGTCCGGATATGTCCAGTATTTGCAGGAGAGAGGAGGCAAAACTAGAGTATCGATTTTATGGTTTTGAATTTTTCTATATGCTTTATAGTCAACATAAGATAAATCTGAACCATAATCACTAAGAGTCAAGTTTGATTCATGAGTAAGCCCGGCCAAATGAATATTGATGGTATCGTATACATAGAAAAATGGAGTGTTAATATCTGTTGAGTCAGTTGCACTCGTGTAGATAGCAGTTTCATTACCATCAACGCCCAAGTCACCATCACCATCTTGAAAATGAAGGACAAATATCATGCTATCGCCATCTGAGTTTTTAATAACAGATAGACTTTTAAGATCTATTTCAGGGACATTACTGTATTCAGGTTGCTTTAAGCAAGAACCGACTAATGAAATTAAAACAAGGCAAATGCTTAAATTTTTAATCCACTGCATTTTATAAATTTGATAATCTAAAGCCTTCAAGTTGAAAGAGATTAAAGAGTTTAATGAGCTTCTTCCCCAAGTAAACGCCACCAACTTTAGTAATATTGCTCTGGAGGTATATCGTTTCCAATACAAAAATAACCTTCTTTATCAATCTTATGCAAAATTGCTGGGGAAAGTTCCTGATAGAGTAAAATCGCTTAGTGACATTCCGTTTTTGCCCATCCGATTTTTTAAAACTCACCAGGTAATTACAGGAAACTGGAAACCCCAAAGTGAATTTGAGAGTAGCTCAACTACCGGTGTAGGAGTTAGCAGGCACGCTATACATGACTCGGAATTTTATCTTCAAAACTCACGCTCTATTTTTGAAAGTTTTTATGGGCCAGTAACCAATTTTCACTTTCTGGCTTTGTTACCTTCATACCTTGAGCGAAAAGGATCTTCATTGATTGCGATGATCGATCATTTCATAAAAATGGATTCAACAAATAATTCAGGATTTTACTTAAAAAACCACGGTGAGCTGATAGAAAAAATTAAATCACTGGAACAATCGCCAAAAAAAATTATTCTGTGGGGAGTATCATTTGCACTCCTTGATTTAGCTGAAAAAAATAATTTAGACCTGAGCAATTGTATTGTGCTCGAAACTGGAGGAATGAAAGGAAGAAGAAAAGAAATGGTGCGCAGAGAATTGCACGAGTTGCTTAAAAATCGATTTAATATAGCAAGCGTTGATTCAGAATACGGTATGACTGAGCTCTTCTCACAGGCTTATGCACGAAATGGAGGTTACTTCAAATGTCCGCCATGGATGAAAGCCTCAGTGAGGGATATCAACGATCCGTTTGAAATCGTTGCTGAGGGAAAAACCGGAGCAATTAATATTATTGATTTGGCAAACGTTCATTCTTGTGCATTTATAGAAACGGAAGATATCGGAGTTGTTTTTGATCATTCAGGCTTTGAGGTCTTAGGTAGAATGGACAATAGTGATGTTCGAGGGTGTAACCTTCTGGTAAATTGAAGGCCAAGAGGATTTGTTTGGAAATAAAAGAAGTTTAATTTTGTTAAGATTTAAAATAACGCATCATGAAAAAAGTAGTCGCTTTTATCGCTTTGATAGCCTTCTTATCAGCTTGCAGCCAGTATACTTGCCCCACGTATAGCAAGAACGAGGTAAAGCAGAATTCTGTAAAGAGAATCTAGTCTAAAGATATTTTTTAACATCCTCTGGGGTGATTGTGCTTTCGCTCATGATCACCAATCGTTCTACCACATTTCTTAATTCACGAATATTACCCGTCCAACTGTGTTTTTGCAGTAGTTCAATTGCTTCTTTTTGGATAGTTTTCTTTTTAGCCTTGTAGATATTTGATATATCTTCCAAGAATGTTTGAATGCGATCGGGTATGTCTTCTTTCCTGTCATTCAAGGAAGGTACCCGGATCACAATTACTGAAA
>DPLR01000180.1:0-1216 GCA_003541895.1 Cytophagales bacterium
TCTACCAATTTCACCACTTCGGCAAAGTGACGAGGTCAAAATTAATTATTTTGAATTCCCGATTAAAGGAATCAATAACAAAAAGAGACATCTATGAGATGCCTCTTTTAGGATTGCCAACTAAGAAATAATGTTTTTGAAATGAATTCTAATTCAAAGAATTCTTGATAGTTCGAATTCCCTTTTTAATCGTGGTCCCTGATACATGATACTCTCGCGAAAGCAAATCAACAGCTTCGCGATACGTACGGCCATTGCTTCTGTACGAAGAGAATTTAAGAAAGTACTCAATGTAAATGGGGATGGATGGACTTACCAAGCCCTTCTTAAAAAGGTATCCGATAACGCCATTGTGATAAAGTTCTACTACTGACATAATTGATTTTGTTTGTTTGTAGCACTTATAAAGGAAAAAGTGTGCCACCACTCAAATCACTTTAAAATCAAGCTTTATCAAGGGAAATTTCTTTGTTACCCATGTAGTTATTCCATTTATGGGATTAGACCATCTTAATATGAGAGGTGGAAAATAAAAAAGGCTCTTTAAAAAAAGAGCCTTTTGGTAAACGTGCCCAGGACTGGACTCGAACCAGCACACCTTGCGGCACTACCCCCTCAAAGTAGCGTGTCTACCAATTTCACCACCTGGGCAGAATAAAAATCAGGGGTTGCAAAAGTAAAAAGATTTAAAGATTTCACAATTAATTAGGTTACTCTCTTCTTCGGAACCTTTTGAGTTAGGTATTGAATAACTTTAGGATATTCAGTATGCTCACTAAACCCAATGGTGATTTTAGATTTATCTGCAAAAAGCACAAGTATCTCTTTGAATTCCGACTTCTTACCCGTCTTAACTTTGTTTTCTTTCCATGCCTGGATTTCATTCAACGGATATTTCCTCTGCTTTCGCAATACCGGAAAATCAATCCTTACCTCGTTGTTGCCAAGCCGTAGGATTCTGTATTGGATAAAAATCTTATAGACCACGAATAAACCAATTGGAACCAGTACAATAACAATGGCGTAATTATACCATTCGGCAAACGGCCCTTTCGTGAGCACATAGGCATTCATTCCAACCACAGTAAAAGTTATTAACGAGAAAAGGCTAAAGGATATGATTGTGCTTGCCTTCGGTTTGGAAACTATCAAAGCAATAAAAATTTAAGAGCCGAAGATGGGACTTGAACCCACGACCTACGGTTTACGAAACCGT
>DPLR01000180.1:1457-2850 GCA_003541895.1 Cytophagales bacterium
ACGGTTTACGAAACCGTTGCTCTACCAGCTGAGCTACTTCGGCAGAAATACAAAATTAGAATTATTAACAAAAAGTATAAATTGGCATATGCTTTCTAAGAAATGTAAATACGCCATCCATGCCTTGGTTTATCTAGCCGAAAAATACCAACAAGGCCCGGTTCATATTAGTGAAATTGCGCAGAAAAAGCACATCCCTAAAAAATTCCTTGAGGCCATCCTGCTTGAGCTTCGGAAATCAAAAGTGCTGTTGAGCAAAAAAGGAAAAGGCGGAGGATATTATCTGCATCAAAAGCCTTCGGATGTTAACCTGATGGACATCATTCGAATAATGGATGGCGCCATTGCGCTTCTGCCATGCGTTTCGCTTAACTATTATGAAAAGTGTGACGAGTGCAGAAATGAGAAGTCTTGCGGAATCCGTGATAGTTTTATTCAAGTCCGCGATAAAACCCTCAGTATTTTAGGTGGCTCAACCTTAGATAAGATATTGAAGTACGAAAAATCGATGGCTAGTAAGTAACTTTTAACATTATAAATCTATTAATTCTATAGATATTAAATATATTTGTAAAAATTTTAAAACTCTAAAATTATGTCATTACGATTAGGCGATATTGCCCCTGACTTTCAAGCAGAAACTACGCAGGGCACAATCAATTTCCACGAATGGATTGGCAACGGATGGGCAGTCCTTTTTTCACACCCAAAAGATTTCACTCCCGTATGCACAACCGAGCTCGGCTATATGGCCAAAATGGAACCCGAGTTCCGTAAAAGAAATTGCAAGATCATAGGACTAAGTGTTGACCCCGTTGAAAGCCATCTGCGCTGGGAAAAAGACATTGAAGAAACACAAGGATCTGCAGTCAACTATCCAATGATTGGTGACCCCGAATTAAAAATCGCAAAACTATATGATATGTTACCAGCATCTGAGCCGTCAACATCAGAAGGCCGTACTGCTGTAAATAACCAGACCGTAAGATCAGTTTTTGTTGTTGGCCCTGATAAGAAAATCAAATTATCCATCACCTACCCAATGACTACCGGAAGAAATTTTGATGAGATCCTTCGCGTAATTGATTCCATGCAACTCACTGCTGGATACAGTGTGGCTACTCCGGTTAACTGGAAAAATGGTGACGATGTGATCATTACCACTGCTGTAAAAGATGAAGATATACCAGCAAAATTCCCGAAAGGCCACAAGCGTATTAAACCCTATCTAAGAACCACGCCTCAGCCTAACTTATAAGTTTTGCTTCTCCTAATAAAAATTGCCCTTCGTAAGGGCAATTTTTATTTTAAGGAATTCTGAATTTTGTTTCCCTAATTTTATACAATGCAAATTAAATCGATACTAACAACGAAACCCTTTTGGATGAATGAA
>DPLR01000581.1 GCA_003541895.1 Cytophagales bacterium
TCATATGACCAACTTCGCTTGGAGTACAACCTCTTAGATTATTGGCCCGAGCCTTGGACTGTTTTGAAAATGGGCTTGGTTCAATCCAACATGTCGAAAACATTGAACATGGGCGAGAAAGATTTTGAAATGACCAACGCACTTAAACTTTTTGGCAAAGAAACGATCGACTTGTTGTTTCCTGAAAACGAACACGTGGGCGACCCCATTGTTGACAATCCGAATGGATGGAAATTTACACCGATAACGTTAACCACCTCACCCGCTTTACCCGATGAGTTGATTCATTTAAAACCCACCGAAAAATCATCGCCCGATGTTGGCAGTAACAATTGGGCCATTGCCGGAAAGAAAACGGCTAGTGGCTCGCCACTGCTTTGCTTTGATCCTCACCTTGAATTAAATCTTCCTTCGATATGGCATGCCATGCACCTGAACGCACCCGGCTATAACGCTATGGGTGTGGCTGTGCCGGGATTGCCTACCATTCCCGTTGGTTTTAACGATTCCATTGCTTGGGGACAAACCAATGCGCAGCGCGACTTAGTGGATTGGTATAAAATTCAATTCAAAGATGATTCAAGAAACGAATACTTAAGCGATGGGCAATGGAAAAAGACGACCAAGAGAATTGAAAAATTTCTGGTTAAAGGTGCCCCTGATTTTTATGACACTGTTGTTTACACGCACCACGGTCCAATAGTATACGATAAAAGCTATCACGGTGAAAACGAAAGAAATCAATATGCTTTCCGTTGGGTGGCACACGATCCTGCAAGGCAGTTGATTGCCTTTTATCTTTTAGACAAAGGCAAAAACCACAACGATTATTTGAAAGCCCTCGACAACTACGCCTATCCTGCATTCAATTTTGTCTTTGCTTCTGCCGGTGGCGACATCGCTATGCGCGTGCAAGGAAAATATCCAGTGCGGAGAAAAGACGAAGGCCGATTTGTTCTTGATGGAACAAAGACCTCAAACGATTGGCAAGCTTTCATTCCGAACGAACAAAACGTGATGTACAAAAATCCAGAGCGTGGGTTTGTGAGTTCGGCCAATCAATATCCAGCCGATGATACCTATCCGTACTACATCAATGGCGATCGCTTTGAAGCGTACCGCAACCGCAGAATCAATCAGCGCCTCGCTGAAATGAATAACATCACGCCCCAAGATTTAATGAAACTGCAAGCCGACAATTACAATTTGAAAGCAGCAGAAAATTTACCGCTGTGGCTAACGTGGGTAGATGAAGCTTCATTGAATGCAGATGAAAAAGTGGCTTATGCGAAATTAAAAAGCTGGGATTTTAATAACACGATTGAAAGTGAAGGCGCCTCTTATTTTGAAGCATGGTATGAAGAAATGTATTCCCTGACGTGGGATGAACTTTTAAATGCGAACGTTTCATTGCCGCACCCAACGGCTTACCAAACTACGAAACTGATTCGTGAGAAACCAGATTTAAGTTTCTTTGACATCGTGGCTACTCCTGAAAAAGAAACAGCGAAAGAAGTAATCCGCAAATCATTTTCGACCAGCGTAAAATCCATTCTTGAATGGAAAGAGAAAAACAAAAAAGATCCGCAGTGGTCTGACTACAAAGATTCTTATATACAACACTTGGCACGCATTGAGCCCTTTAGTTACCATGTGAAACACGGTGGAAATAAAAGCATTGTCAATGCGCATGGCAAACGCGAAGGCCCTAGCTGGCGCATGGTGGTGAGCCTAGAAAAGTCGGGAGCAAAAGCATGGGGCGTTTACCCCGGTGGGCAATCAGGTAACCCGGGCAGTTATTACTATAACAACATGCTTGATGTTTGGCTGACTGACCACTATTTCAATTTGCATTTCAATACGTCTGCCGATCAGATGAAAAATTTCTCTATGTCAACCCAAACCCTAAAACCAAAACCATGAAATTCATCTATCAAACTATAGCCACGATCATTGGAAGTTTCATTGTGCAATATTTTCTACCGTGGTGGACTATGGCGATCGTTGCCTGTGCTTTTGGTTATTACTTCAACAACAAAGGAATACTTGCCTTCTTGTCGGGGTTTATCGCCATCGCACTGCTGTGGTTTTCTTTTGCCTTCTATCTTGATTCAGCAACGAGTTCTATATTAACAACGAAGATTAACAAGTTATTTCCTGTGAATGTATTTGTGTTGATGGTAATTGTGGGTGGATTAGTCGGTGGTTTTGCAGCATTAACTGGTGCCGTTATGAACACCAAAAAGATTTCGAGGTATTATTAACTGCGAATAATTTTCTCCCTTATTTTTGTTCTAATCAAAATCAACACCAAAACAATACTACATGAAAAAACTTGTAATGTTAATCTTGTCACTGGCATTCATCTTTCCTGCGTTTTCACAAAAAGTAAGGCTCGTTGAAGGTAGTGTTGCTCCCCTGAAAGGGCAAACGGCTATCGCTGTTGAGTTTACTTATGATAACCTGAAGATTGGAATGAGAGGCAAAGAAACGGAAGCCGAATATATTGCTGATCGAAAACAAAAAATGAATGAAAAAGAAGCTGGCAAAGGAGATAAGTGGGCAGTGGCTTGGGTGGCTGACCGTAAAGACCGTTTTGAGCCACAGTTTCGCGAACTGTGTTCGAAGCACGCTGAAATGACCACGGCAGGTTCTAACCCAACCTATACCATGATCTTTAAAACAACACAAACAGAACCTGGCTTCAATGTAGGTATTACTAGAATGCCAGCGTTTATTAATGGAGAAGCTTTGATTGTGGAAACAGCCAATAAAGATAAAGTTGTGGCGAGAATTACGGTGGAAAGATCACCGGGCCGTGATGCCTGGGGTTTTGACTTCGATACTGGTACTCGTTTACAAGAGGCGTATGCAAAAGCTGGAAAAGAAATCGCTCAGTTTATTGTGAAACAAAACAAGAAGTAATGCCCTTGATATAATTTTATAAAGGCTGCTTGCATGGGCAGCCTTTATTTTTTTAAGATCAACAATTCTTTAAAATTGTTTGAGGAATTTTCTAAGTATAAACCAATCCGGAACAAAAATTCGAATGATGATTTTTATAAATCGTATTGTAATACTAATGCTTTTTTCAAGCATTTCGTGTTTGGTTAATGGACAAAGTATAATTGGAACAATTAAACTACCTAGCCATTGGCGGTACAAACAACTTAATTGTTTTGCCATTGGAAATAATGTTGCTTACAGTTTTGATATGCAGACCCCGAACAGAACCACTTGGGATTTTGTAAGTGAGTATATTGATGCGAATGGTAAAAATAAAAGCCTAAACATTTCTAAAAATGAATTCGATCAGGTGCTCGGTACTATAATGGCAGGCCCTGATATTGCTAGAATTTACTTTGCTGAAAGAAAAGGAAAAATTACATTCATCAAGCATTTTGACGTTAATTTAAAAACAGGATCTAAAATTATTTCATCAAATGAAATTGAATTACCCAACATCATACTTGGAGTACGTTTTACAACCGATCGTTTGATATTCTACTCAACAGAAAACAATAAACCAATATTGAATGTCTTAACAATCGACCTTAAAGATTCCGTTTCCAGAGTAGCTTATCCCCTACCAATAGACATTTCAGAATATCGAAAAACAGACATGAGTTTCGTGCCCGGGAATTCTCCAGTCTCAATCTCACAAGCCCTAGATAAAATAAAATTGATGGTGGATGATCGCAAAATTATTTTGTCAGTTGATGAATACATTAATGTATTAAAAAAGCCCGGCACATTAATTTATGAACTGGATTTAGCTACCGGTGAAACCACCAAAAATTTTATTACTGAACCATTGAATGAATCAAGTCAATCCAATTTTAGATCATTTGTTTGTGAGAATTTTTTATTTAGGACAATCTCTCAAGCTAAAACCTTTACCCTAAAAGTATTTAGTAGAACAACCGGTGAACTAGTTTCCACAAAAGTTGTTGAACGTGATCCGGAATCTTATACCAAAGTAATTACGGTGCGCAACGACAACGATCCGCCAACAAGAGATAAACATCTACCAGACATTACTGCTTTTGGGTATTTATTGGTTCCGTTTGTGACTGCGGCAAGAGATAGCGTAGGTGAAAAATTTATTTTATTATGTGGCACGAACAAAAATGTGAAAGTCCGCGGCCCAATTGGTCTAACTCCAGCTGCATTAATCACATCGATCATCATGACCACCGTAAAACAATTATCTGACAACAGCGGGTTAAGTAAGTATTTTTATTTTTATGGCAATGCAAAAGAGGGCTTTGAATTTCATACAGAAGACCCTCTAAAAGGAGTACAGACACAAATAGATACTTTTGAATTAACTACAACTTCAGACAAGTCAAAATTTCGATATAAAGCAATAGCTTCACATCAATCAGAGCACGGAATCATAGGCATCTATGAAGATAAAGTTGAAAACGACATCAAAGTCGTTGAGTTCACCCACAAGTAAATACGTTCATTAAGATGTACTTATTTCCTCCGATCAATGAACTTTTGAATCTTCCGTTGCTGAGGTGAAGATTGCATCGCTTCGATTTCCTTTGGTGTCGTGAAAAGAATTTCGGGCACCACTCTGAGCCTAGATTGAAATAAATCCTTCACTAATTTTAAGGCATTAATTTCATCGGAAGAAACACAACTGATTTTTAAATCATCCAACCCTAACTCATTGGTGAATGCTTCCACCACAAAATCGGAAATGCTTTTGGCTTGTTGTAAGATGTCAAAAATGGCCGGAGGATAAACCGTGGTACCTTTCAATTTGATCATGTGTTGTTTCCGACCGAGTATCGGGCCTAACCGAACTGTAGTTCTGCCACACGAACATGGATCCATAAAGAGTTGAGCCATGTCACCCGTTTTATACCTCAGCAATGGCATCCCCTCAACACCCAACGTTGTAATGGTAACTTCTCCCACCTCTCCTTCCCTAACCGGAGAATTATCTGCGTTCAATATTTCTAAAATAACCAACTCCGGATGATGGTGCCCTCCTCTCCCACAACTACACTCGGTAAATGCGGTTTGCATTTCAGTGGAAGCATAAGTACCATACAACTTCACCTGCCAACGTTCGGAAATCTTTTGGCTCAATGAATTTAGCTTCAAATTCTCATCGCGAATATTTTCGCCAATGCAAACCACTTTTGCTACACTGGATTTATTGATGTCAATTTTATTTTGTTCGCAATAGTCGATCAGTTTTAGCATCGAAGAAGGAACTGCCACCAATCCGGTTGGCTTCAATCGCTGAATCGTGTCCCATTGCATTTGTGGAGAGCCAGGCCCTACTCTGATACTAGCTGCTCCCAATTTCCGAAGTCCTTCATGATACGCGATGCCCGCCATGAACTGACGATCGAGCGTCAACATCAGTTGAAAAATATCGTTGGGATTAGCATCTGCACATGCAAAAGAAATCATTTCGTTATAGGCCAGTCGGTGCAGATCTTTTTCAGTTAACGCAATGGTTACCGGCTTTCCCAACGTGCCAGAGGTACTTGTGTAATCACTAATTTTATTTCTTGGCACACATAAAAAATCCCAATTGAAATTGTGCAGGTCGTCTTTCGTAGTGGGCGGAATTTCGATGAGCTTCTCTAGAGTTTTTATTTTTTTGCTATCAATTTGATGCGTTGCAAAGTGACGTTGATAGAACGGAGAATTATTTTTCAAGTAGTGAATGGATTGCACCAAAAGCTCTTCTTGAAAACTTTTGATTTCACTTTTTGATTTCGTCTCGATCTCCGGAATAAAACTCATTGTATTATAAATTGTGTAAGATCATTCCATTCTGATCTCGCAAGATTTCAGGCGTTTCAAAATATATTCCTTTTCTTGGGTAGTTGGAATTTCCTTCTTTAACGCTTCTGAAAAGAAACGGGCAGCACGCGCATACGCCCCCCGATCGTATTCTTCATTTCCAGCCAATACATAGCTATGGTAAAGTACCGGGTTCCACTTCACCAAACTGTCAGGCTGTATACCCGTGCGTGGCTGAAAGGGAAAGCGATATTTGAAATACTTGGTATAGTCAGTAAAATTCTTGGTAAACATGAAATGATCTTCCGGAATGGTTAACAAACTATCGTAAACTTCAGAGTTATCCTTCTTCACTCCAGAAAAAATTTTATTCAAATTGTAGGCTACAAATTTTCCGAGTTGATAAGGGCTGGTGGAAACCCACACGATTCTTTTCTCAGGTTGAAAAACAATGGCATGGTGAGCTACCAATTGATTGACCGCCTTTTCATTTCCAAAGCCAATGTTACAGTCGCGCAATCCTTTTTGATCTCGTAGAATTGAAATGGTTCTATTGACGTTCAATTTTTTGTTCGCCATCAACTCTTTCACGCGATCATATCGGTAAACGGATGCGCTCGTTTTAATGTGCTCTTGGTTCAACTCAGTAGTGCCCATCTTTTCACTGAGGTAATGATTGGTGTCGATCAGCCAATCCTCTTGCGTTTCATAAAGGGCAATATCACTGGCTGATTTTTCGATCACAGCTGCACGTTTGTCGCTGGCCGATCCAATCAGAAAAGATTCTGCCACAAACGTCTTTCTCTTTTTAGCAATAGCGTACGCTTCGCTGATGTTAGAAGCATATTGTAAAATTTCGCGCGCCACCAGAGACACCGGTGTGGCCGATGCCGTTGGAATATCGGACTTAGCTGCATTCAAAGTTACTGTTAAGCCTTTATCATTCATGCCTGATACTACTCCCGTCATGCCGGCTCACGTCACCGTCATAAAACTATGGCCTTACGATGGTTTAATCTAAGCGATGAATTTATCT
>DPLR01000013.1 GCA_003541895.1 Cytophagales bacterium
ATGTTGAGCTTGTCGAAACATGACCATGAGTAGATTGTGTAGTCAGTCTTCGACAGCCAAACCTTACATCCAGTAGACTGCTTCGCGCCATCTCCCTTCCTTCGCAGGTGCTCGCAGTGACGTGTAAAATAAAAAAGACGTCATTGCGAGCGAAGAATGAGCGAAGCAATCTCCTGGTAAGTGAACCAGTTTCACACAACGGGATGCCGGAACACACACCCGCTTCACACTTCCCGCCCGCCATAACAGCTAAATTATAAGATAAGCTTCCTACCAAATCAGTATCGAGAATCAAGAATCAAGCATCCAGTATAAGCTTCGGCCGTGGGGATTCTTCGCTTGCTGCGCGCGCTCAGAATAGGTTTTGTTTTTTATGTTTTTGGAATCCAAACTAAAAAAAGTTGAAACCAATCCTGAGCAAAGCGAAGGATCTCCTTGTAAGTAAACGATTTAAATGAGTCTTCGTACTCCTTGCACGAAGAGCTATTCAACTATCGCAGCAACACCATTCTTCTTCAAAGTTGAATTAACCTTCACCAAATCAACTGATAAAAATTTCTTCCACGAATCAGTGGCGCCCTTGAACGCAAGTTGTAAATCATTTACAGCCTGACGCGCCTGATCTGTTACAGGCATATCTGAATCTTGTAAAACAGTAAACAGCCTTTCGCTGTTGCGTAGAAGATTATCCCATGGCGTGTTTTTCACACTCGATAATTTGTTCCGAAATTCTTTCAGCTCTTTTTCAAAACTTGGTTTGGCCTTAACTGCCGCCAATTGATTTTCGAATTTGGAAATCTTTTGCATCACTTCAACAGCCGACTTCCTTGTATCATAACAAATCAAGGATAGATCGTGCTGTTCTTGAAGTTGTGCATTGGTTGACTCAACCCGCGGATCTATTTTCACCGTAAACTTTTGCGTCTGCTGTTGGCCATTCACTGTTAAGCGAACGGAATACTCTTCCGGCATCACCCACGGTGAAGTTGGTTCGGGTGCGGTGTTTTGATACACGGCCGACATCGGAAAAGAAACATCTACGTTGAGTGGCGCATAATGCATGTCCCACAGAAAGCGATGATGCCCTGCTTCGTTCGATAAAATTTGCTGAGGCCTGATCCAATACAACGGAATATTCAACTCAGGAATTTTATACAGCTCATCTTTTGACGAATACTTGCGAACCACTTTACCCTCGTCATTCAAAATTTCCAACGTCACCTCACTTGCTTTGTCTTTTAAATAATAATCGATGATGGCTCCATCGGGCGGGTTTTGTCCACCGGGCTCTTCTTGCGGTAGCGGTGTATCCGGATTCATACTCCAGCGAATGCGCAGAGCTGTCTGTGGTTTGTACAAAATCACTTTCTGAGAAGCAGTTTCATTTTTGATTTGTCGAAGCGGAGTGATGTCATCCAAAATCCAGAACGATCTTCCGTGCGTTCCAATCACCAGGTCATCATCTTTAATAACCAGATCGCGAACTGAAGTGCACGGCATATTCAACCGCAGACTCTGCCAGTGTTCACCATCATCAAACGAAATAGTAACGAAGCGTTCCGATCCGGCAAAGAGCAACCCTTTTGTTAAAAGATCTTCTTTTACCGAATTGATCGGATCGTTGGGAAGACCCGTAACAATTTCTTTCCAGGTTTTTCCTCCATCAACAGTCTTATAAATGTGTGGACGTTGGTCATCCAATCGAATTCTATTCACAGCAGCATACGCCACGTTCTTATCGAAATGACTTGCTTCAATAATCGAGATTTTACTCCACGAAGATATCTGAGGCGGAGTGACGTTAAACCATGTCTTCCCTCCGTCATGCGTAATCCAGATTAAACCATCATCGGTGCCAGCCCAAATCAGATTGACATCTAGTGAAGATAGTCCGAGCGTGTAGACCACTCCCCTGCGCGGCATGGTTTTCATTTTATCATCTTTGTACACGCCAATGATTTCGGGCACATCCCAACTCTCTCTCGATAAATCAGGGCTGATTATCTCCCACGACTTTCCGCCCGTTTGTGTTTTGAAAATGACATTGCCGGCATAATAAAGTGTTCTCGGATCAAGTGGAGAAAAAAGTACAGGTGCTGTTCTTAGAAAACGATACTTGCCACTGCGCACAGCTTCGGGAGCGATGTTTTGTATTTGACCAGTGCGTTTGTCGAACTTCGTCAACTTGCCTCCGTAAATGATATTCGGATCAAGAGGATCAGCAGCTACATAACCATATTCCTCCACTCCTACCGGATGCCAATCGTGAAAAGTGATTTGTCCGTCATTGCTACGCGAGGCAATTCCCACCGATCCATTTTCTTGCTGGCCACCATACACATTGTAAGGAAAATCGTTATCCGTACTCACATGATAAAACTGCGCAGTAGGCTGATTGTACCACGATGAAAAAGTTTTTCCACCATTCACGGTAATGATCGCGCCTTGATCAACGGCAAACAACATGATGTCCGGATTGTTGGGGTTGATCCAAATGCGATGATAATCATCGCCACCGGGCGCACCCCGAAAACCCGTCCATGTTTTTCCTCCATCTTCTGATTTCCATGTGACGACATTGGCGCTAAAAACAATATCCGGATTTTGCGGATGTACTTTCACTTCGGCAAAATCAGAACCACGACTCCAATGTCTTCCATCGGCAGAGACGCGCGTCCAATTTTCACCGGCATCATCCGAGCGATAGATGCCACCAAAATCACCGGCATCAACTGTTGCATACAACCGGTTTGAATTACTTGGCGCAATACAAAAACCAATACGCCCAAG
>DPLR01000447.1 GCA_003541895.1 Cytophagales bacterium
TAGATGTTTATGAGAGATAATTAACTTTTAATTATGAAATAACATGTTTAAGAAACTATTAAATATAATCTCTGTATTTGGTTTGGCGTTGCTTTTGGCGATGTGTACCAATATGAATGACATTAAAGTGTCTTCACCTATCGTAGGATTTAAGGCGGATTTGACTGCTTCTTCTCTAGCGGGTGATCAAGTTAATACAACGTTTTTGTTCTCGACAGATAATGGATCTAGTTGGACTCCTTACCCTGTATTGAAATCTGGAAGCAATTTTCAAGTGAAGGTCTATGACAATACATTAAGTACTGACTTGACCTCAGCTGACTTCTATGATTTTGATTGGTCTGGTTCTAACCCTAAGCCATCCGCTGGTGGAACTGGTGACAAGGCTACCTTTAATTACGGTGGATCTGCAAACTTGTTGGTTAAAGTTACGGATCATCATTGTGCAACTGCCTTAAGCAGTTTTGCTGATGGATCTGCTTGGAATGGTAGCGAAGGTACTGTTGTTTATTATCAGAATGGAGTGAAAAAGGCTTCTTTTGCTGGCTCAACAGATTTATGTCAGTTTACGGTTGATAATGCTGACCCTACTAAACTTTGGATGAGCAACGTATTTGGTGATGGTCAAAGTGTAATGGGTTACGCTATTTTCAACTCCTCTACGTCTTATTGGGATCAAACCCTTACGATACCTGAGCAAACTACATCAGAAGGTGGAGTTTATAAGGGTTCAGGGACATACGACCAATGCAGGCAGACGCTGAAGATTGATGTCTCTTATACTTTTGGTGCAGACTCATATGTATGGACATATAATTTTGCCAAAGCTCCTTTTTGTGCCTATAGTGCATCTAATTGGTTGGGCGTGTGGAAAGGTGCAGAAGGTACTAACACCCAAAGCTGCGGTGGTAATTTTAATGGTAGCACTGATACAAACAACATTACTGCTGACGGAAGTGTTGCCAACCGTTTCCACATGGATAATTTCTGGGGAGATGGCGTAGACGCTTACTTTGATCTTAACCCTGCTACCAATTACTGGTTCCAAACTGTTAGCATCCCTGCTCAAACAACTAGTGAAGGCGGTACAATTTCAGCCGGAACAGGTATGTTTGATCAATGTACTGGTACTTTCTACGTTGCTTGTCACTATACTATTGGTGGTTGTACCTATAACTGGACTTACCATTTCTCGCGTTAAGTTCTTTCTATTGAACAATAAAAAAGGGCTCGTCATTTGACGAGCCCTTTTTGCTTTAAATACTTAGTGGTTTGCCGAATAATCTTCAATATTGATATATCTTACATCCCTACCATTACAAACGCTCCCCAATAATAGGGCTCCTTATATTTTAGCATCAATTGCTGTTGAGCTTGTTTGAACGCTTTGAGTCTGCTGAATCCTTTTGAGAGGTTGTTATAAAAATTTGTCATCAATGCTTGCGTTGCTGCATCATCTACTTTCCATAGACTCATCACCAGCGTTTTTGCCCCTGCAACAATGAATGCGCGCTGCAAACCATAAACTCCTTCGCCATCACGAATATCGCCCAAGCCGGTTTCGCACGCACTTAGAACAATTAAATTGGTTCCATTCAAATTTAAATTCATCGCTTCGTAAGCAGTAAGAATTCCGTTGTCGTTGCTTTCTAAATTTGGAAGTACTTCACCTGACATTGTCTTTGATGCGCCTGCTAATAACAAACCTGAACGTAGTAACGGATTGTTCTTCGCATTATCAGCAGTTACACCAACAGCGCTCTCTGCATCTTGAAGAAAATAACCGTGCGTGGCAATATGTACCAATGATGAGCCCTTGATAGATTTTATTTTGGATTCTGTTGCATCATTTTGCTCAGCTACAGAAACCTGATAGCCTGATACTTTCAATATTTTAGATACTCCCTCAATTTCTGTTTTTGTTCCCGGCAAGGCCGCTATGGTTGCTCCACCGTAATTAGGGAACCCCAATAGAAATGCATCTTTCTTGGCTGCTAGCTGCTTCTCTTTTTTTAGGCCAATGAGATCTTTAGAGTTTCCAATTAGGGCGAGATCATACCTGTTGATAACAAAATCTCCGTTGGTTTTTTTTAACGTGTTTAAGTTGATTTGATTATAGACTCCATCCGGAGAAACATAAATTGTTTTTTTATTTGTCAACTCGGGTTCTATCCTCGCCCAGAACTGATCATAAGAATAGGGATCAGCTATCTTTTGTTGTATTGCATTGCGATAGAATTTAGCATAACGTGTTTCTAATTGACTGCCATTATCTAGCACAACTAATCTTGGTTCATGAGAATTTTTGGTGAGAATGAGAGCCGCGTATTTTGAATCGGTGGTGAAATCTTTCTTGAAATCCTTAATGCGTATCAATTCAACAATAGCTTCTGTATCGCCAAGAAGTGCTGCTATTTGATCGAACGTAATTTTATCATTTGAGTAACCTTGAGAGAAATCGGATGAACGTTGAGATAAAGATTTTTCAAGATTATTCGCTTCTTGCTCGAGGGATGCAAGATCAATTTTCTGATCAGTAAGGTCGGCTTTTGAAAGTGAATAATAACGAGCAAGCGTTTCCTTTTTGTCGAGCCAGGAAGTGTATTCATTTATCAGTTCAGCATTGCCGCTCGATAAAATAGATTGCTTGATTTTATTAGTAGAATTAAGTAGTAACCCTTTGGTAACAATTTGAAAATTGTACATGTCATTAACGATAGCGGGGTTAGTTGACTTGGCGTCAATGCAGTAATTAAAGAATCGTTGAAATCTTGGTTGGAGCACATCCCAATATTTTGTTTTCTCAGCTTCGCTCATTGGAGGGAAAAAGCGACTCACAAATTCCAAGGATTTATTCATGGCCGATTGCAAAAAATTATTCGCCTTAGCGAAATCGCCTTTTTTCCAATATAAAATGCCTAGGTCTTCTTCTGACTTTACATAATCGGGATGGTTAACATCTAGAGCGGCTGCACGAATGGTGAGAGACTCATTTAGTTTTTGCTCAGC
This sequence comes from Cytophagales bacterium, assembly GCA_003541895.1. GTDB lineage: Bacteria > Bacteroidota > Bacteroidia > Cytophagales > Cyclobacteriaceae > ELB16-189. Next base: position 3,010 of record DPLR01000447.1, read on the forward strand.
TTCAGTGTATCGTTCTTGCATACGATAAAAATTGCCGAGGTCGTTTAGTACTTTGGCGTAACCTGTTTGACTTTTGCTTTTATAAACGGTAGCCGCTTTTGCGAAATAGCTTTCTACCTTATCAAGTTTATTCATTTGAATGTAGAGTAAGCCGAGATTATCGAGCACGCCAGCGTAGTAAGGATTGTCACTAAAAGTCTTGAGCGAATTCTCCAATTTCAAGTATATACCTTCACCATCTTCAAGCTTTCCAATTTGTTGATAAAGCATAGCGAGGTTAGATTGAAACCCATCTGTTGTGTGTTGGTCTTTCAGTTGAAGATTGTTGAGAACCGCGATGGCTGCTTTTGATTTT
>DPLR01000235.1 GCA_003541895.1 Cytophagales bacterium
TATCAATAATAAAACAGAAGGCTGCACCTCAAACCAATGGCGTAATAATAAATGGCATTGCCGTTAAGCCTGATAAGTTTTTTGAAATGATGGATTTGGATAGCGCTGATTTCATTTCCGAATTTCAGAGTACGCAAGAATATATAAAATCAGTAACTACTAAAGACACCGAACTTAGAAGGCTTGGAGTTACTTTCCTACCAGATTTCTTTCAATTAAAAGGAAACTTGTTCCAAACGAGTGAGGATTTTTTTAACAAGTGGGTTGACTCTGCGGCTTGCATCTTTACCAACAATGAAGCTCAGGTAAAAGTCTATCACCAGGTTAATAAGATTTGTGATGCGATCAATGAAATGATGGAAATTAAAGGTACCCCATCTCCGAGAGGGGTTAATTGTGAAACAATTAAGAGAAATCCCCTTCACTTAATTGACGAAGGAGGATTGCTCAAGATAGCCAAATTGGAAAATGGTAAGTTCTGTTTCGATCACAGATTCATATTGAACCACTAAGGAAATATTTTCATGAGAGGATCAAGGACAATATTTACTGAAACTCTTAAGCCTTTCAAGAAGGAAAAAGGCAAACGTCATTTTTCTGCTAAGAGAAACACCGCACTCGTTTATCGTTATTTCTTCTATACAAAATTTACAGGCCTTCGATATGAAATAATCCTCGAAAAATTGAGCGATGAATTTTTCATCGCTCCCATTACTATCATCGAATTGATCAGTGATAATATGGTGATCCTGGAAGAGGCTAAATCTAAAAACATGAGTGCAACGGATTTCAAAACTCATTTTCCCACTCTCGATTGGAACTTAGAAGACACCCCAAAAAAAATCGCTCATGTTTAAGATGACTTCAAACATCGTTTTCACTATATATTTTAATAACGGATTCAATAATGAATTCAAAAAAGTCACGGTTAAACCTAATGCAATAAAATGGTCAAGAAGCATTTATGATTTAAGTGATACTGCGACAATAATACTACCAGCTGTTGGGAGGTTGACCCGTGGAATTGATGGAAAAAAAATTAAAACTACAGACCTATTAATCGGAGGGACACCGGTTTCAATTTATGCCGGTTATGATAACAAAAATGATCTTCATTTTAAGGGCTTTATTTCAAGAGTGAATTTTAAAATACCTGTCGAAATCGAATGTGAAGGCTACAGTTATATTTTGAGAAATAAATTAGGGATAGACAAAAGTTATAAGAACACAACCGTAAAATCAATTTTACAAGAACTTATTGGAGATACTGAAATTAAACTTCACCCAGATATTCCAAATATTCCCATTGAGAAATGTCAGTTTATCAATGCAAGCGGTATTCAAGTTCTAGAATGGTTTAAAGAAAAATGTTTGCTGACGGTCTATTTTGTTTACGATCAAATTTATGTCGGTGGGGACACTTTAGTACCAGGGCAGACAATAAAACTTAGACTAGGGTGGAATGTTGTAAAAGATGATGAACTTAAATTCCACCCTAAGGAATTTGCAGATGTAAAGATTTCAATCCTTAATCGCCAAGCCAATGGCCAATTTATCTCTCAAACATCTTCCAATAACAACGGGCAAATAAGTGGGATAAAAAAAATTAGAACTTTAATTAGTGATCCTAAAACAATGAAAGCAATTGCCGAGCGTGAGCGAACTTTATTGGTGAATAGTGGTTATGAAGGAATGGTTACAGCATTCTTAAAACCATTTGCTACACCCGGTATGGTCGCCCTGATATATGATACTAAATTCAAGCAACGCACGGGGAAATATTTTATAACTGGAATAGAGGGGAGTTTTTCAAAATCTGGAGGAAGACAAAAAATAAAAATTGGTTATTTTCTAGGTAAAGTTTGAATAGAACTTGTTTTAATTTTATGCGTGTCCGTTTTTAAATTTTACGAATGCCGCTCATAGCTGTTTAAAGATAATTTGAAATTAAGTTTTCAAAATACTCTTGTTGTCCGCTGATTTGTTCGGGCTCTCCATTTCGCAATGCTAGTTGGTGCAGTTCTTTCAATGAAAGTTTGCCCTGCGCAAATTGTTTTCCTTTTCCCGAATCGAAAGAAGCATAACGACTCTTCAACAACTGATTGTATTTTCCATCGGCAATGATTGCGTGTGCTGCCATGAGGGCACGTGCAAAAGTATCCATCCCTCCAATGTGCGCATAAAAAATATCTGCAAGATCGGTTGAATTTCTCCGCGTCTTTGCATCAAAATTTATTCCCCCGGTTTTGAAGCCGCCTGCTTTTAAAATTACGAGCATGGCTTCCGTTAATTCATACAAATTATTCGGAAACTGATCGGTGTCCCATCCATTTTGGTAATCACCGCGATTCGCATCCATGCTGCCCAACATTCCCTGGTCAGCGGCTACTTGCAGTTCATGTTGAAAAGTATGTTGCGCAAGTGTGGCATGATTCACTTCGATGTTCAATTTGAAGTCATCCATCAAATCAAATTGGCGCAAAAACGAAATCACCGTTGCCGCATCAAAATCATAT
>DPLR01000125.1 GCA_003541895.1 Cytophagales bacterium
GTTGAGGGCTTTTGGAATGACATGAATGAAATTGCTACGTGGGGAAACGCCATTCCTGAAAACCTCGAATTCAATTTTGAAGGACACAAAGCAACTTCAAGACGCGGCCGAAATTTGTACGGAATGCAAATGGCCAGAAGTACGTACGAAGGAACCAAAAAATTAATGAGCGGCAAGCGTCCTTTTAATTTAACACGCTCAGGCTTTGCTGGCATTCAGCGCTACTCGGCCATCTGGACAGGCGACAATGTTTCGTACGATGATCACATGATGCTGGGAATTCGCATAGTCAACAGTCTTGGACTTTCGGGTGTTGCGTTTGCCGGTTATGATACCGGTGGTTTTGTTGGTGAAGCCAACTCTAAACTCTTTGCTCGGTGGATAAGCATCGCTTCGCTCTCTCCTTTTTTCCGTACACATTCAATGATCAACACGCGCGACAGTGAGCCGTGGAGCTATGGCGAAGAAGTGGAAAACATCAGTCGTAATTACATCAAGTTCAGGTATCAATTGATGCCGTACATCTATTCGCTTTTTTACGAAGCGTCACAAAGCGGAATGCCCATACAACGATCGCTGGCAATCAATTACACACACGATCATCTCGTTTATAACGGATTATATCAACATCAATATTTATTTGGCCCCAACATTCTGGTGGCTCCGGTAGAAAGTTTCAAAGAACTCGTGAAAGTGTATTTCCCTGAGGGTGATTGGTATAATGTCTACACCGGAAAAATTTATTCAGGCAATCAGGAAGTAATTTTAGAATGTCCCATCCATCAGCTTCCAGTCTTTGTCAAAGCAGGTTCTATTTTGCCAATGCAGAAATCAATGATGAACACGTCTGAAAAAACAGACGAACTAATTCTTCATGTATATCCAGGCAATCGACCGAGTGAATTTGTTTTTTACATGGATGATGGCGAAACATTTCAATACCAACAAGGAGAATCCGTTACCCGAAAAATTTATTCGGAAAACAACAAAGTGTACCTCGCTCCTTCCGAAGGAAAGTATCAAGAGCATTTCAAAACGATCCAATTTATTTTTCATGGCCTTCAAGTTCAACACGTCAACGTGAACGGTGAACAAAGAAGTTTAGAAAGAATCACTCATTCTTTTTTCTCTCCATTAGAAAAATACGATCCGATAAACGAACCCGATTCCATGGGCGAAGAAAGTGTAACAACATTTTCAATGGCCTACACGCGCCAGGCCCTTGAGTTAAAATGGTAATGGTTCTTGCTTCTAACTAAAACAAAGAGTTACCTTTAATCAAATCTATAGTTGAACGAATAGCATGAGTTATCCCCACCACAAACCAAGACTTAACCTCCGACAGATATTCAACATGAGTTTTGGTTTCTTCGGCATTCAATTTGGGTTTGCCTTACAAAACGGAAACGCTTCAAGAATCCTTACCACCTTCGGTGCAGACGTTGAACATTTAAGTTGGTTTTGGCTGGCCGCACCCTTAACAGGAATGATTGTGCAACCGCTCATAGGCTACTACAGTGATCGCACGTGGACTTCACTCGGCAGAAGAAGACCTTACTTTCTTGCAGGCTCTATCCTTGCGTCTACCGCATTGTTATTCATGCCCAACTCACAAATACTCGCTTCACTCTTGCCACCACTTTATGTTGGCGCAGGAATTCTGATGGTGATGGATGCTTCGTTCAATGTTTCGATGGAACCGTTCCGAGCTTTGGTTGCTGACTTACTTCCGTCCGATCAGCGCACCTTGGGTTTCTCTGTTCAAACTTGTTTGATTGGATTGGGTGCGGTAATTGGGTCAACATTGCCTTATGTATTAGCTGAATATTTTGATGTTGCTAAAGTGGGAGCAACATCCTCCGATGTTCCAGACAATGTAATTTTCTCTTTTTACTCAGGCGCATTTATTTTTCTCATCGCCATACTTTGGACAGTGGTTACCACAAAAGAATTTCCGCCCGATAAAGAGTATTTGAAAGAAGAAGCTTCCAAAGGAGCAAAAGGCCTGGCACAAATCTTTGGCGATTTCAAAAATATGCCAAAGACCATGAAGCAGTTAGGCCTCGTTCAATTCTTCAGTTGGTTTGCTCTTTTCTCTATGTGGGTATTCACTACTTCGGCCGTTGCAACCCACGTGTATGGATTGCCGTCTGATGATCATTCATCGTTAAAATATAATGAGGCCGGCAATTGGGTTGGAATTACGTTCGGGGTTTACAATGGTGTTTCGGCCATCTATGCTTTACTACTGCCATTCATTGCAGGTAAACTGGGACGAAAAAAAACGCACAGTATCTCTCTTATTGCCGGAGGAATAGGATTGATTTCCATCTATTTCATTCACGATTATCATCTTCTCATTTTATCTATGATTGGTGTTGGCATCGCTTGGGCAAGTATTCTGGCAATGCCTTACGCCATTTTAGCCGGTGCAATTCCTCCGCAAAAAATGGGGATCTACATTGGAGTGTTTAACTTCTTCATCACGCTTCCGCAAATCTTCAATGGCGTTGTGGGTGGGCCGATCGTGAAATACGTGTATGGGTCACAAAGTATTTACAGCATTGTGATGGCCGGAGTATTTCTGCTGATTGCCGCCTTCTGCGTACGGTTTGTCGAAGACACCGATGACCCAGTCAACCAGTTGAAATAATAATTTCTAACTTGTATTGCTAATTACCGGAATATGTTTTTCCCAAAAGGGCGTTGTGCTATTCTCGTAGCGCTGATTTTTAGTTACGCAAGTGCGGTTGCTCAATCGTACGAGGCTTTCAAAACTCTTTCAAAAGAGATAGCCAACCTTGCTACTCTTATTGATTCAACTCAACGAAAAAATGAAATAGAAAAATGGTGGAGCAGCCTTCAGCAACAAAATCAGATTCCCTTCATTGATGAAGACTCGGTCGCTTTTCTTTATCAGGGCGAGGCTAAATCTGTTTCGTGGGTGGGCGATTTCAATGGCTGGGGCTATGACAAAAATTTTCCGAGTCGTGGGGCAAAGATTCCGAACACGAACGTATGGTTCTTAAAATGTTCCTTCCCAAAAGATGCCCGGCTGGATTATAAAATCTTGACAGATGAAAATAACTATCTGTTGGATCCAGAAAACAAGCATCAACAATGGAGTGGCGTTGGCGGTGGAAGCCCCAACTCTGAATTGCGCATGCCACAGTGGAAAGAAAGCCCTGAGCAGCAAGTACGAAATGATATTCAACGCGGAGTAGTTCAAAATGATCTGCTGATCAACAGCAAAATAGTAGGCTATCAAATTAGTTACAGCGTTTACCTTCCGCAAGGTTACGATGCTTTGCAAAACTTGCCAGTGATTTATGTTACCGATGGTTACGAATATTTACATCCGCGGTTAGGCAACATGGCCAATGTGCTCGACAACCTGATTGCAGAAAAAAAGATAAAGCCGGTGGTGGCAGTGTTTATCGATCATCGCGAGCCGATCAATCGATCGAACAATAAACGGATGCAAGAGTTGGCTATGAATTCTAAATACCTTGATTTCTTTGTGCAAGAACTTATTCCTACCGTGGAAAAAAAATACCATGTCTCCACCGACTTTACGCAGCGCGCCATTATGGGTGCATCCATGGGCGGGCTCACGTCAACCTACTTCGCTTTCACACGCCCCGATGTCTTTGGCATGGCCGCTATTCAGTCGCCTTCATTTTGGACGAAGCCACAGATATATCAACTCTGCAACAATCCTGCTACCCCGCGCATGAAAATATCGATGAGCTCAGGGTTAATTAACGACACCAGTAAGGAAGGCAGAAAAATGAAAGACATTCTTGCCGCCAACAGTTGCGAGTATCATTACCGCGAAGTAAACGAAGGCCATAGTTGGGGCAACTGGCGCAACCTTATTGATGTGATGCTCATAGATCTATTCGGAATTCAATAAAAAGTTTTATAGGTCGGACGGAGTGTTTATCTTGGGTTTTAAATTTCCTCAAACCTATGAAGACTCTCCGAGCATTCTTTACCACTTCTGCTATCGCACTCTTGCTTTACTCGTGTGTTTCAGGCAAAGGAGCTTTAAAACAAGGCGATTATTATGATGCTGTTATAGAGTCGGTCAATCGCCTACGCAGTAGTCCCAACAATAAAAAATCAATTCAGGTGTTAACGCAGGCCTATCCGTTGTGTATCGATTACATTGAATCAGGAATTCAGGATGGTTTGAAATCTGACGACAATAAAAAATGGAGAAAGGCTGTTGCCGGTTACGAAAAAATCAACTTCATCAACAATCAGATTAAGACCTCCATTGGAGCCTCCAAAATTATTACCAATCCGCAAACCCGATTTACTGAGCTAGCCAATGCGAAAGAGAAAGCGGCCGATGAAGCGTATAACGAAGGCATTAACTTCATGATGAAATCTAGCCGCGAAGATTACAAGCAAGCCTATTATGATTTCAAAGATGCGAATGATTTCAAGCAAGGTTACAAAGAATCAATTGAGATGATGACGCAAGCCGAATTCAAAGCAACCATTCGCGTGGCGTATGAAGAAATTAACAATTCGAATATCAATTACGGAAGCTTTCAGCCTACCATCAACTCGCTACAAAGACTTTTCCTTTCCATCAAACCCGCGGGACAAAAAGATACCGTGCCACCACATCAGTACTTAACCGTTAGGTTCAATGGATTTCAGGTGAACCGTCCTTCGGTGTCAACCCGAAATGAAAATATTCCAAGACAAATAAAAGTAGGCGAACAAAAAGGAGCAGACGGCAAAATGCAAGACGTTCTACAAACGGTAAGCGCAGATGTAACCTATTTTCATAAAACAATTACGGCCGATGCGTATGCATCTGTAACCATTACTGATGCCGCTACGAATTCAATTCTTCAAAACCTCAACGTTAGCGGCCCTGTAAACTGGACGAGCGATTGGGCTACTTACCGTGGCGATGGCCGAGCCTTAAATGGAACAAGTGCCGCTTTAGTGCAACGCAGAGAAACGTTTCCCAATGACCAAGAAATCTTCAACCAGGCTATTCGTAATCTGCAGGGCAACTTAAACCAGCAACTAAAATCCTTTTATAGTCAGTATTGATCGATTTGTTTTGCAGGCGACATTTTAGCATCGGCCAGTCGAACTTTTTTTACGTAGATAGGTTTACAATTTTATCTATGAAGAAAAAACGTTTATTCATCGCTTTCCTTGTGGCACTCGTAGCTTCAGGAAATGCACAAACCAAAAACAACATGGAATCGAGCGAATTAAAAACAGCCACCTTTGGTGCGGGGTGCTTCTGGTGTACGGAAGCCGTGTTTCTAAATGTGAATGGTGTAACCAAAGTGGTTTCGGGCTACTCCGGTGGCAAAGTAAAAAACCCAACCTATCGCGAGGTGTGCTCAGGTCTTACAGGTCATGCCGAAGTGACTCAAATTACATTCGATCCAAAGAAAGTTTCTTTTGAAGAGTTGCTCGAAGTATTTTGGAATACGCACGACCCAACCACCTTAAACAGGCAAGGCGCTGACGAAGGAACGCAATACCGCTCTGTTGTTTTTTATGCCGATGAAAACCAGAAAAAAATTGCTGAGCAATACAAGAAGCAGCTAGAGGCATCGCACATTTATAAAAGCCCCGTTGTTACTGAGATCAGCCCGCTGACTACTTTTTATCCAGCAGAAGATTATCA
>DPLR01000092.1 GCA_003541895.1 Cytophagales bacterium
GAAGGAAAATATTCCTTTAAATCTCTTTCGTTGATAACGATCTCTCCTTTGCCCGGCTTCACATAAACGCGAGCGATTGAGGTTTTTCTCCTTCCGATGGTATTAATGATCTCCATTTATCAGAATTTTAATTCTTTGGGTTGATTTGCAGTATGAGGGTGCTCTGTGCCAGCATAAACATGCAAGCTGCGGAAAAGCTGACGGCCCATGGTGTTTTTAGGAAGCATTCCGCGAACAGAAAGCTCCACCAAACGCGCTGGGTTTTTTTGGCTGATTTCTTTTGGTGAAAGTTGACGCTGCCCACCTGGATACCCGGAATAAGTAAATATCCTGCGGTTGTTCCACTTCTTGCCAGTCATCTTTACCTTATCGGCATTGATGATTACCACATGGTCGCCCATGTCGGTGTTGGGTGTGTAGTTGGTCTTGTTTTTGCCGCGCAATACGCTGGCAACCTGACTAGCCAAACGACCAATTACCTGGTCTTTAGCATCCACCAAAACCCAGTTTTTGTCTGCTGTGGCCTTGTTGGCGAATACGGTTTTGTAACTATACTGATCCACTTTTTCGCTTTTAAATTAATAGTCCCCTTTTAAAAAGGGACACAAAAGTAGGCTCAAAAAGCAGATTTTGCAAATGCCTTTAAGATTTTACCTGAGGTTGGCCTGAAGCTGCTTTAAAAGGGCTTTCATATCCTTTGGATAGGGCGCTTCAACTTTAATCTTTTTGCCGTCTAAAAGGGCGAATTCAAGCGAAAATGCATGTAATGCCATCCTTTTCATCAACGGCTCTTCTTCGGTTAATTTTTTTAAATGGAAGTCTCTTTTAACCATGGAAAGCAAAAAAGGCTTGCCTCCGTAGGTGTCGTCACCAGTGATCGATGCTTTTAAAAGAGCCAGATGGATCCTTATTTGGTGCATCCGCCCCGTAATGGGATTACACTTTATTAATGTGTGGTTTTTGAAAACTTGTTCTGTTGTAAAATAGGTTTGGGCTGGTTTGCCTTCGTCTCGGGAGATGCGCACGGTGCCGTTATTTAATTTTAAAATTGGCGCATCTACCAGCTTATTTTCAAAATGATGGATTCCATCAACAACTGCATGGTAGGTTTTGGTTACCTCGCGGCTTTCAAATTGCATGCTCAAATGGCGATATGCTTCCGGGGTTTTGGCTATGGCCAGAACACCCGAAGTATCTTTATCCAGCCGATGGCAAACTTGCGGATCGGGTTCGATTTCTCTGGCCAAACTTAGAATGGTGATACTCTCATTTCGATCTTCAAGCGTTGAGATGAATGGCGGTTTGTTGATGACGAGGTAGTTATCATCTTCAAAAAGTACTAATTCTGGAAAATTTATCTTGTGAGATTTCATTCTGGAATTGAGGCGCAAAAATGAGAAGAATTTGGCCTCGTTCAAAAAAGAGGTCGTTTGAAATAACGGGTGTCTAATCTTCGCTGTCTTCCTTCGATCGCGAGAGTTTAAAACTGAAGGTAGATCCTTTGCCTACTTCGCTTTGCACTTCGGCTTTGGTGTTGTGGCCTTCGAGGATGTGCTTCACAATGGCCAACCCAAGACCAGTTCCGCCTTTTTCTCGGCTCCGGCTTTTATCCACTCTATAAAAGCGTTCAAAGATTCTATTCAAGTGTTGTGCAGGAATTCCTTCACCGGTATCTGCCACGAAGGTGGTCACATTCTTTTTGCCGATATCAAAACTCACTGTTACGTTGCCGCCTTCTTGCGTATAGTTAAGCGCGTTCGAAACGAGATTTGTAATGACTTGCTCAATTCGCTTGGGATCAGCATGTACCCAAATTTTTGATTGTTTATTTGGTACTAGCGATAAAGCAATTTTTTTTTCGGCTGCTTTCTCTTCAAACTGATCAACCACTTCTTCGCAAAGTTTGAATAAATCGATTCGGTCAAACTTCATTTTGATGTCCCCCGTTTCGATCTGCGACAGTGTAAGTAAATCTTGTACGAGCGAATCCAATCCATCTAAACTCTTGGCCGCTTTTTTTAAGAATTTACTCCGTACATTTTTATCGTTCATGGCGCCATCAAGAAGTGTGTGCACAAACCCTTGCGCTGCGAAGATGGGCGTTTTCAATTCGTGCGAAACGTCTGCTATAAATTCTTTGCGGAACGCTTCCAATTTTTTTAGTTCATCGATTTCTTTTTGCTTGAGAAATGCAAAAGATGTAATCTCATCGTTTAGCCTTTCAAACGGATCAAGGCCTTCCGATTTTTGAGGCACAATATTTTTTAATTCCTTCTTCAAAAGCTTGCTCATCATCTTATCGATTTTGTTTATGCCACGGAAAAACAAAAACTCAAGCACAACATAACTCAAAACATAAGAAGCTGAAAAGCTGACGGCAGCAGAAAGAATGATAGTGCCGGCATCGACCGTTTGAAGAATGGTTAAAAAAAGGGCGGTGACGATCGAAATCGATGCTGCTAAAAGTACGGCAAGTATTCTTGCGCTGTAAACCATGATTTAAATTTCAGCGCAAAAATACAAATTGAAACGGTGTTTGATTAATTCACGTTGAACTTGTAGCCAACGCCCTTCACGGTGGCAATGCAATCCTCTCCAATTTTTTCGCGCACTTTACGGATGTGTACGTCTACTGTGCGCGAGAGCACATATACATCCGACCCCCAAATGTTTTCGAGTAGGTCATCGCGGGTGAAAACTTTGTTGGGGTTTTGTGCGAGGAAAAACAAAAGTTCAAATTCTTTTTTAGGAAGGTTAATTTCTTTGCCTTTCAGGTTTACGGTGTAACTCGTGCGGTCAATCAGTAGATCGCCAGCTTTAATCTGGTCAGAAGTATTTTTCTTGGCCGAATCTCTGCGGAAGAGCGCATTGATGCGGCTCATCAGTGCACGCGGCTTAATCGGTTTTAAAATATAGTCATCTGCACCCACATCAAAGGCGGCAACTTCCGAATATTCTTCAGCACGTGCAGTCAAGAAAACGATGTAGGTATTGGAGAGTTCGGGCATGGCGCGGAGTTGACGGCATGCCTCAACGCCATCCATTTTCGGCATCATAATATC
>DPLR01000401.1 GCA_003541895.1 Cytophagales bacterium
AAAATATTTCTGATTTAAGAAAGATAAAATTCGTAATGAAGGACGGAGTGATTTTTAAAAATGAATAATGAACCGAAAGCAAGCTATAAAAACAATTGCGACAACCACATTAAGCTGCTTAGCTTTACCTGAAATGGCAAAATCGATGGATGCTCCGCTCGCCACGTTGAAAGGCAATATCAATCACAGCGCCTGCCAATGGTGCTACAACGATATACCCTTAGAAAAACTTTGTGAAGCCGCTAAAGAGATCGGCCTGAAGTCGATTGATTTGCTGAATTCCTCCCAATGGGCAACCGCGCACAAATACGGTTTGACCTGTGCCATGGCTTATGCCGGAGGCTCGGATCTTCAAAACGGATTCAACAATCCTGCACTCCACGAAAAATTAATAAAAGATTATTCGGCAGGAATCCCATTAGCAGCCGATGCCGGTTTAAAAAATGTAATCTGTTTTAGTGGGAATGCACATGGCCTCACATCAGAACAAGGCTTGCAAAATTGCGCGCATGGTTTAGAGCCCATTCTTAAAATCGCTGCAAAATATGGTGTCACCATTTCCATGGAGTTGCTCAATAGCAAAGTTGATCACCACGACTACCAGTGCGATCATACATCTTGGGGAGTGAAGCTCTGCGAAAAACTGGGTTCTGAAAATTTCAAATTGTTATACGATATCTACCATATGCAAATTATGGAAGGCGATGTGATTGCTTCCATTACCAAAAACATAAAATACATTTCACACTTTCACACAGGTGGCGTTCCGGGCAGAAATGAAATCGATGAAACGCAAGAGTTGTACTATCCAGCCATCATGCGTGCCATCGCGAAAACCGGATACAAAGGTTTTGTAGCTCAAGAATTTATTCCATCCAGCAACAACAAAATCGCCTCATTGAAAAAGTGCGTTCATATTTGTGATGTGTAAAGCCTAAGGTTTAGCTCCCCTCGCCATCAACTTCATCAAATAATTTTCGATTGGCAAAACAAGCAAAGCCAAGGCCACTTGAATAAAGAAATCAATCACAGGGGTAGTCTTGATTGAAACTTGATTATTAATCGCAGTCTGAACCAACTGAATCATCATAATGATCGTAAGCATAGAAAGCACTTGGCTGATCACGCGGTATTTTTTACTGCCTCCACTCAACCGGATCGACAAGAAAACCATGGCTCCAAAGAAAATAACTTCTAGCAAGTAGAACCATGAACGCTTCCAGTATGGTGGCTGTACCTCCAATTTTATTTCTTCCACTGCTGAAATTTTCCCCATCAAGTTTCTGGTTTGAATAGCCAACCGATAGGTGCCGGCAGGTAAGTAAGAAAAATTTACAATATTGTTAGAGGTTGACCATGGAGTCCAGTCGTTGCTGCGGCCCTTTACTTGATAGCGATATTCAACGGCATCCATTCCTAAATAATCAGGTTGAATAAAATCAAACGAAACCGTGCTCTCGAGTTGGCTAACAATAATCGAATGCGAAGGCGCAAATTTATTTTGCTCGCCTCGCACCTCGCGCAAAACCAGCGGATAATCTTTTATGTTTTGGCTTGCTTGCTTTGAGTTAAACTTAAACAACTCGTTATTGCCACTGATCAGCCACAAACTTTCTTGATCAGCTGGCGCGATGAAACGAATGTTCGAAAAAAGTCCAAGCCACTCCAGTTTCAAAGAGGCCTGCACGCGCGGATCAACTGTGCGCCATCGGTGACCATCGTGAAACCAAAAATATCCGGATGAAGCGAAATATTTTTTAGGTCCTGGCAGGGAATCGTATTTTTTGAAAACATTATCCTTGATATCGTACCGATGAAAACTTCCGCCCGAAGCGATATAAACTTCACTTCCAAATGCAATGCCCACACTCTCGTCAATGGTTGGATTTGAAAACGGCACTTTCTCAACAGCAGTAATTGCACCATCCACAGTCTCTACTTTAATAGCATTCGTTCTTCCGCAAAGCCAAAGGTTCTGTACCTTGTCTTCGAAAATGTAACTGAAATACTCATTCAAGGTATCAAGCACATTTGTTTCCTTCCATGTTTTTCCTTCTAACGAAAGTGACATGATATTGTCATCCAAAGTGCTAACCAATAGTTGATTTAAAATTTTTGATTTATAAACGTATCGCACGGCTGTGCTTGTAATGGGCGATGATTTCAATTCCGTTATTGAATAAGCCCCGAAATTTCCAGAAGCAATTAATTGATTGTCGGTTTCAATCAATTGTGTCACCTTACCTTCGATGCCCTCTACTTTTTTGAAAACATAGCCCGATCGCTTGATCTGTTTTTTGCTGGTGCCTTTTCCTGTCGTTTCTATAAGATTTTCTCTTCGAAGAAATGAGAACAAACCTCTTTTCGTTTTTTGATTTGCACCTTCACTTACTTTATCTATTTCATATTTGTCTTCAACAAATTCCTGACTCACTAAACAATACAAACCAAGTGTAGTGCCCACATACGTTTGATTTTGAAATGTTTTTACGCATAGAAAATTGCCTGCAATGCCTGCATAATGGTTGTATAATTTAAACGGAACAAAGGGTGCTATTCGAGTAAACCCATAACCATGTGCTACCCACAAAGCATCATTGCGGTCGGTGAACATAGCATACACTTCGTTATCGGGAAGCCCCGAATAGTAGTTAATAATTTCCTGCGTTTCGCCCGTCTGTGGGTTGATGAAAATTACACCGCCTCGCAAAGTGCCAACGGCAATCAAGGTTTCGCTTAGCCAAGCAACCGACACTGGTACATTGTGAATCAAAAAATCTTTGTCAACAACATTTATCTCTTTCAAACCTGAAGTGGTTGCTAAGAATAATCTTCCGCCATGAACACTGAGCAAAGAAAGCGGAGAGGAAGAATTGAGAAAAGTGGCACTTAAATCAATACTTAGTTTATCAGGCCAAGGAAAGGATGGCTCTTCAAGTTTATTATTAATCACTGAATAGATACCCGCAGTAGATTTTACAAACGGTTTTCCGATGATGTTGAGCAACCCGCTGAACTCTTCGTTCTGTTTTGCCGCTATGGTTGCTTCTACTTTTGCAGCGTTGATATCATAAACAAAAATTGATTGCGTATTGATCAGATAAATTTTCCCGTTAAGAGATAAACTAGAAAAAATTTGAGTGGCTTGCTTTTGATCTTGCGACAGTGATTGAAACGTTTTTACCTGATCCGCTCCGAATCCTATTTTTCCGAAGCCATTAAACCCTCCCGCAAAAACATCATGACCCGAAGCAGTAAGTGTAAATATCGGGCCATTGGTTTGGATCAATCCCCAATTGCGCCCATCAAATTCAATTACTCCACTTTTACTCGCAAAATGAAAGACACCCCGATCATCTTGAACGAGATCGAAAGTCAAATGATCAAATCGATCGTTATCAGGTGCAAAGTGAGACAGGAAATAATTTCCCGACTGACCAAAGGAGAGATTAAAAGCCAGCACCAAGACAACAACGATGCTGCGGTTCATAGATTTTATGAAAGTTGTCAAAGTTAATCAGATTTTGAATTCGATTCTATTTAACTAATTCTACTCCAATTCACTACGGTTTTACGGAGTGATTCAATTTGCTTTTTTATTACTTGATTCTCGGGTTTTATTAGTTCTGGATCATGATTTAAAATTTCGAGCGCTGCCGATCGGGCTTGCTCTAAAATTTTTCCATCCTTGCTGAGATCTGCAATCATTAAATCAAGCGCACCACTTTGCTGTGTGCCCATCAGATCTCCAGGGCCTCGCAACTTCAAATCGGTTTCAGCTATTTCAAATCCATTATTTGTTTTTACCATGGTTTCGATTCGCGTTTTTGTATCAGCGCCAAGTTTATAACTAGTCATCAAAATACAATACGATTGCTCTGCACCTCTACCCACACGACCACGAAGTTGATGCAATTGCGAGAGGCCAAAGCGCTCTGCACTTTCAATAATCATTACTGATGCATTGGGCACATCAACACCCACTTCGATCACCGTTGTGGCTACCATGATTTTGGTTTCTCCTTTGAGAAATCGGGCCATCTCAAAATCTTTTGCTTCGGGCTTCATCTGTCCGTGCAAAATACTGATGGGTACATCCGGAAACGCCCGACTCATACTTTCGTAGCCATCCATCAAATGTTTGAGATCAAGCTTTTCAGATTCTTCGATCAGCGGATAAACAATGTAAACTTGTCGGCCGACATCAATTTGTGAGCGGATGAATCCATTTACTTTTAAACGTTGTGAATCGAATTGATGCGTGGTCTTTATTGGCTTGCGTCCTTTTGGCAATTCATCGATCACAGAAATTTCAAGATCTCCATACAAGGTCATGGCCAGCGTTCTTGGGATCGGAGTTGCAGTCATCACAAGAACATGCGGATAAACC
>DPLR01000271.1 GCA_003541895.1 Cytophagales bacterium
ACTCACCGACACAGTCGTCAAAGCCCGGTGTGTCGATGATGTTAAGTTTATAATCGCGCCATTCTGTGTGGAGGACGGTCGCAAAAACAGAATTGCCACGCTCTTGTTCGATTTCGTGGCAATCACTGACTGTGTTTTTTCCTTCGATGGTGCCTCTGCGGTGCGTTATGCCGGCCTCGAAGAGCATGTCTTCAGCCATGAGCGTTTTGCCGGCTTTAGGTGCCCCGAGCAGCACAACGTTTTTGATGTGTTTGTCGTCATAGATTTTCATAGGAGTGAAATTTTTTAGATTCTTGAAAATGAATTCTTCAACTCATATTTCACTCCCCGATGAAAGTGCGGACCTGCATTTTCGCTGGAAGTGTAGCATACCCAGCTTTGATGAATTGTTAAATGAATATAGTGGTTTGAAAAGAAATTGAGAAAGAAATTTTCAGGTTTTTGTATCCTGATTTTTATCCTGTTTCGGGAGGGAAAATTTGTACATTTCGCGAATGAAACTGCTTTACCCTTCTTCTTGGCAAGATTATGAACTCATCGACTCGGGCGATGGTGAAAAAATGGAACGTTTTGGAAAATATATTTTGATACGCCCCGAGCCGCAAGCCATCTGGCGCAAAACAAAATCGGAAGATGAATGGAATAAAATTTCTCATGCCCATTTTAGTCGAGAGCAGAAAGATCATTTCCGTTTTGGCGATGACGTGAAAGGCGGTTGGAAAAAAAAACAATCCATGCCCGATAGTTGGAACGTGAATTATCAATACAATAATTTGCGAATTACACTTCGGCTGGCATTGACCAGTTTTGGTCATGTTGGCATTTTTCCGGAACAAGGCGAAAACTGGAATTTCATTTTTGATACGGTGTCGAGTTGGAAAACTTCTTCGCGCGTGCTTAATCTTTTTGCATACACCGGTGCAGCGTCAATTGTGGCGAGGCACGCAGGTGCCGATGTTACCCATTGCGATGCTTCGCGCCCGGGGTTGAATTGGGCGAATCAAAACATGCAGCTCAATCATTTAGAAAATATTCGTTGGGTGTATGAAGACGCGCTGAAGTTTGTTAAGCGAGAAGTGAAACGTGGCAATAAATACAACGGCATCATTATGGATCCACCTCCGTACGGCCGTGGACCAGAAGGAGAGAAGTGGACGCTTCAGGAAAAATTGGATGAACTGGTTTATTTAAGTAGCCAATTATTGGAAGACAAAGTTCGGTTTTTCATTCTATCAATGTATGCCGTTGGTCTTTCGGCCACGGTTGGGCTGAATGTAGTAAAGACGCATTTCAAAAACAGTGAACCTGAAAGCGGAGAATTCTTCCTCAAACCCAAACAAGGTAACGACTTGCCGATGGGTACTTT
Source organism: Cytophagales bacterium (assembly GCA_003541895.1). Taxonomy (GTDB): domain Bacteria; phylum Bacteroidota; class Bacteroidia; order Cytophagales; family Cyclobacteriaceae; genus ELB16-189. The sequence continues at coordinate 1,367 of DPLR01000271.1, forward strand.
CGTAAGATTGCGATTTTGACCCCTTTTTGCTCGTAGCAAAATCAAAGGTCAGATGATACGTTGAGTAAAGTCATGGCTAATCCCCTTATACCAAACGTACATTCGGCCTGCCGTAATTGCTCTGATCTGTTGGCTTTAATCCGACCATAGCGGTGACGGTGTAATTTAAACCTTCACCATTATGAACTCAACATATACTCCCCTGCGAAGGACTCTACGATTAGTTCTTCAGCTCATGTTAGTTGTTGCGTTGGTCACGCTCGCCTTGCTAGCGCGCGCACAAACAACCGCATCTGTTTCCACTGATCAATTAGATTATCCGCCCGGCTCAACGGCTTACATCACGGGCTCTGGTTTTCTTGCCGGTGAGACGGTTACACTTCAAGTGCTGCATTTGGATGGAACACTCGATAATACATCGAGCCCCAGTGGAGCGCACATGCCTTGGCCTGTGGTGACTGATTCTCTAGGAAACATTTCTTCATTTTGGATCGTGCCATCAGATGAAGATGAGCTTGGTGCCACTTTGAAATTGACTGCTATTGGGCAGAGTTCGGGTGCGAGTGCTGTGTGGATGTTTACAGATAATAAGACTGACACCTACCCAAACTCGTTCACCACGTTCACCGGTAGCTCAACAAATTGTTTAAATGCTGTTGCCCCAGCGCTCACAGCTAATTGGAGTGTTAGAACTTGCACGGGCACGGCCAATGGTAATTCTAACTCAAATATTCCCATTACCATTACATGGTACAAGAATTCTTCCAATTCAACCTCCGGTGGAACATCCGTTCAAACAACGAACACCAATGCGGGCACTACTTCTACAACGTTTACACCTTCTACAGCATCAGCTGGAACGTTGTATTATTATGTTGTTATTTCGTGGGCGGCTGGTTCAAATTGTGCATTGGCAGGTAGCATCACAACAAGTGGTACACAGGCAGTAAGTGTGAATCCGACACCTGATATTATTACTACCCCGACAGCTCAAACAATATGTTCTGGTAGTTCTTTTTCAATTGGGTTGTCAAGCTCATTGGTAGGAACAAGTTTTTCGTGGAGCAATTCCCTTCAATCCAATTTATCTCTAAGCCCTAATGACGCAGGCGGCTCTGGCTCAACCATTTCTTATTCAGCAAACAATTCGAATAATAATAATGCAAGGACAGCCACCTTTACTATTACAGCTACTAATTCAGGTTGTACGTCAACAAGTGCTGCAACTGTTGTTGTAAATGCACCACCTACTTTTACAGCTGGCTCTGGCCCGGTGAACACCACAGTGAATGCAGGAACTTCGACCAGCTTTTCTGTTGCGTCCCAAGGATCAAATGTTACTTATCAATGG
>DPLR01000090.1 GCA_003541895.1 Cytophagales bacterium
ATAATTGATTCCCCCATCAAGAGACGTGCTGCCAGAAACCGTGGTAGCATAATTTCCAAATTTTACATTGAACGGTTGAACTTCCAATTTACCATCTTTAATAGCAGCCGACATCAATACATTTTTCAAGGTAACCTTATCTGCGTCTTTCAAATTGGTTAATGATGTAATTCCCGAAACCAATTTTGATTGCGTCACCGCAGCTTCAGCAATTTTTATTAAACCACTGCCGTTAACTGTGCTCAACTTTGGCATCATATTCTGCAGCAACTCTCCGCTCAATTTAAAATCGGTTCCAAATTTTCCCTGCGCCATTCCAGCAATGGGCGCATAAGTTTTGATCACAGAAAAATTACTCGCAGCCTGCTGGATCGACATGTCATCAATTTTCAACCCGAAATCATACTTGGGATGTTGAAGATCTTTGGTATCGTACGTTCCATTAACCGCAAATGCACCACCCAATAAATTGAATTTTACATTATTCATTTTGGCAGCCCCATCTTTTACTATAACATCACCAACGGCATTCGTGATAGTGTAGTCCATCATCTTAACCGTTTTTAAATTAGAATGAAGTACAAAATCTATATTAGTGGGAACAGGTATTACTGAAAGCTTAGAAGTATCATTGGTACTCGCAGTTGAACTTGAGGTCATAAATTCATTGAGGTCGAGCAAAGTGGAATTGAAATTCATTACACCTGCAATCGTTCCTCCACTAAAAGCGTACTCCATATAGTTACTGACTGCACCAGTTACATTGAAATCACTTTTGCCGATGGTGCCTGAGGTATTTTTTAATTCCATTTTATGCGGATCAAAAACTGCCTCCATTGAAGAAATGGCTATAGCATATGTCATCGATTTTGAATTAAACTTAAAATCTTTGAGCGATGCGTTACCACTCATTGGAATCTTCTTCACGGCATCGTAAACACCTTTAGCCTCAATTGCTCCTTTAAATAATCCTGTCATTTCCATTCCTTCCATCGGAAACATTTTACTCATTTCACCTAGGTTGATGGATGCTTTTGCAAATGCATCCATTTTATAATCTTTTAAGTTTTCAACGACAGCATGCGCATCTACGGGGTTGGATCCAAAATCAACGTGAAATTTTTTCAGATCAATGAAAGTATTTTCAATCACTCCGGTTTTGTTATCGACCAATAAATCAACTGCAATGTTTGTAACTGCTGTGGGTAGCGAAGGATATTTAAACATGGCATCGGCTACTTTCAAATCGAGATTGAATGCCGGCATTTGCTTATCACTATAGGTACCTTTTACAAAACCATTAAACGCGAGCTGACCTTTTGTTTCAACCTTATCAAAATCTTTGGCGTACATGCCAGGCACTAACGAAAGAATACTTTTGAAAGAGTTTTCAGGACTCTTAAAGTTGATGTCCATTCCATAATCTTTCTCATTCATTTTAAACCATCCATCAAAACCCAATGCAAAGTCATTAAGCTTAGCAAGGTTTTGTTTGAAGGTATATTTTGTATAGTTTTCGCTGATGCCGATGATCATATCAATGGCCGCTTTTTTATTCGAGAGGTATTCCGTTCCAGCATACTTCATTGAAACTGAATCAGCGGTTGTTTTGGTAGCAAGATCAAATTCCTTCTCATTGAAATTCCCGCTACCGGTATGATTTAATCCTTTGATCGATAAATAAAAGGGCATGGTTTCATCATCGTAAACCAATTCAGCGTTTTCAATACTCCATTTATCAATTGCAAATGAAAACTTAGATGGCTCAGTTGTTTTCACTGTATCTTTCGATGGATAGGTAATATTATAATTGGCTTGGCCGTCCTTCAATACCTTTACATTTATCTGTGGCCGAACCAACGTAATTCCTTTCACGCGTAATTGATCGCCAAACAAAACATCTTTTAAATTCACTTCTACGTCAAAGCGTTCAACTACAAAAAGGTGTACACCTTCAAACGGTGCGCGGTTAAACACACCCAGTTCCTTCACTTCAACGGTTACATTCGGAAAATTCTTAAAAACAGACAGGCTAAAATTATTGATGTCAAAAACAACATCTGCATTAACGCTGGCTGCAAGTTCTTGATCTACCATTTCCTTGATCTTGCCCTTAAATGCAATAGGCAACACAACGGCTGCTATAACAAGTAACGAAATTAACGAGGCAAGGCTGATTAAAATCCATTTTACAATTTTCATCTTAATAACTTTTAATGCGTAAAAATAACAAATGACGATATGCCTAACATTGCAATAACTTTAAAACCAATTCAGCATTAATGAAATCAATTTACTTTTGAAGGAAGTGTATGGCGGGTGCAACAAGTAAGAAACAGCAAAGCCACTTTTCTGTTTCAAAACAGGTTTCTCATTCGAGAAAGAAATAAATCCATACTTTCCGTGAGCCTTGCCAATGCCACTGGTGTTTACTCCGCCAAAGGGCAATTCTGGATGCGAGAATTGGAGAACACAATCATTGATCGCAACTGATCCGGCTGAAGTCTCTT
>DPLR01000115.1 GCA_003541895.1 Cytophagales bacterium
GTGTTGATGAGGACAACAATTGGTTTGCCAGTAGCCTTCAACTCCTTCAGCAGTTCTTCTTGAACTCCGGGAATTGCAATTTGACTTCTACTTTTTGCCTCACCTGTCATATCTCTTTTTTCCCCGATACTCAAGATTACCACATCCGATCTTTTAGCAACAGCCACCGCTTCTGCAAATCCGTCTCGACTGTTGCCATCAACCGAACAGCCTTTGGCATAGAGTAGCGTTGTGCTCTTTCCAATTTTTCTATTCAATCCTTCCCACTGCGATACAATAAAAGTAGAATCAACGCCCGGCACTTCCACGTCCCAAAATCCTTTATTCTGTTTTACCTCTTTTACCAATGGGCCGATGAAAGCAATGGTCTTTGTTGATTTTGAAAGCGGCAAAATATTGTTTTCATTTTTGAGTAATACAATACTCTTTGCGGCTATCTCACGCGCTGCTTTTGTATGTTCCGGACTATTCAACGCCTGTTTTTCGCGGGCCGCATTAAAATATCGGAACGGATCGGCAAACAAACCCAGTTCAAATTTCTTGGTCAAAATTCTTCTTACTGCTTGGTCGATCAACTCAACTGCTATTTTTTTTTCAGTTACTAATTGCAAAAGATTGTCTTTGTAACAGTTGCTCTCCATGTCAATGTCGCATCCGGCAAAAAGCGCAGCCTGGGCGGCCTCGCTCCTGTTTTTCACGTTCCCGTGATTGAGCAATTCGCCAACAGCGCCCCAATCACTTACCACAATCCCATCAAATTTCCATTTCTCACGGAGTACATCAGTCAGTAAATATTTATTGGAAGTGGCCGGCACTCCATTCAAATCATTAAACGAAGTCATGAAGGTAGCAACACCTGCATCAAGGGCTGCTTTGAACGGAGGCAAATAAATTTCCCACAACATCCGCTGGCTCATGTCAACCGAATTGTAATCGCGGCCACCAACGGCAGCGCCATAGCCAACAAAATGCTTTGCGCAAGCCATCACACTATTAAGCTTGCCAAGGCCTTCTCCCTGAAACCCTCTCACACGCGCCTCAGCAATTTTAGAAGCGAGATACGAATCTTCGCCTGCACCTTCCATTACTCTTCCCCAGCGCGGGTCGCGTGCAATGTCAAGCATCGGTGCGAAAGTCCATTGAACACCCGAAGCACTGGCTTCAATGGCTGCAATGCGTGCCGATGTTTTGATAGCCTCCAAGTCCCAACTACAAGCCTCAGCTAAAGGAATTGGAAACGTGGTCTTGAATCCGTGAATCACATCTTGCCCAAACAACAACGGAATTTTCATTCGGCTCTTCATTGCAAGTTCTTGCCACTTTCTATTTCGTTCGGTGCCCACTGTATTAATAAGGGAACCAACACCGCCTTTTTGAATTAGTGCTCCTTTGTTTTCAATTACTGTGACAGGGCCAGTAGGTTTATCGTCATTGAGCTGGTTGAGTTGACCAATTTTTTCTTCTAGCGTCATCAAACGAAGAACTGAATCTACTTTCTCTTTAATTGTCTTGGTTTGACCGTAGAGTTGGCTCAAGCCCATGAACAACAAAATCGCTAAACCCAGAAGTACATCTTTTATTTTCATTTACATCACAGTTTACTCGAAATATACTAAGCCAAAGGAATTTTATTAAACTGCTTTAGAGAAATGATTTGCCAGAAGGGTCCATTAATTTGAATACATGCTTAACCTCACTGTATATTACCTTGAACAAATTAACTTGCACGCTTAATTGCTTAACTGTTGTATTTAGTATGGAGCTCAAAGAAATCTTTCCTCAATTCGACAAAGAGTTAATTGACCATCTTTTGGCCATCGGTAATCATATTCAGTTTGAGGAGGGAGAAATGCTCATGCGTTCAGGGCAATATTTTAAAAACTCATTGCTGATTTTGGATGGGCGAGTAAAATTGTATCGCGAAGGCGAGGATGGTGAAGAATTTTTCCTTTACTACTTGGAAAAAGGAAATGCTTGTGCTCTCTCCATGATTTGTGCTACCAAAAACGAACAAAGCGCCATCAAAGCAAAAGCGATGACGGAAGTAAAGGCGTTGGCCATTCCCATCAATTATATGGACGGACTAATGAAAGATTATCGGCTGTGGTACTACTTTGTTTTAGAAACGTATCGTTCTCGTTTTAGTGAACTGCTGGAAGTAATTGATCAGGTTGTTTTTCATTCGATGGTTGAGAAACTTGAATTTTATTTAAAACGTCAGTTTGAATCATTGGGCGGAAAGATCACCATCACACATCAGGAAATTGCGGATGATTTGAATTCCTCCCGCGAGGTGATCACCCGGCTCCTGAAAAAATTGGAATCACAAAAAAGAATTTCCGTTTCCCGCAACGAAATCACCCGTTTGAATTTCTGAGCACTTAACTTTTTTATCAAGTCTTATCGTCCTTTAAAATTCAGAAAAACTGATTAACCATGTCAATTTTTTCTGATGCAAGTCATTTAGCTGATTGACAATTCGCAGACTGATATCAGTGCGGCTGTAGTACTTTCCATAGTAATTTAAACGCTATGGAAACGAACAAGATAACCACTGATGCCAATACAGCGGTTGCCAATGTGGCTTACGGATTTTCAGAAGTCGCAGCCATTTATCCCATCACACCGTCTTCC
>DPLR01000062.1 GCA_003541895.1 Cytophagales bacterium
ACTGTACCTAAAAAGCAGTGTTCAGAGAACAACGGCCGTATCGCTCTATGTTGTCTTAGTTTTCTTCACTCCACCTGTCTGGTTGGCTCTTTTGCTGGCTGCGTTGCTTGGAGTGAACTTTGCCGTGCTTGGTTTTAATATCATGCATGAAGGGGGGCATCAAAGTTTTTCGCGCCATTCATGGATCAACTCCGTGGCGGGTTACTTTCTGAACATCTTAGGAGGCAACATTTATTTTTGGAAAGTGAAGCACAACGTGAATCACCACACGTTTACCAGCATCGATGGGCTCGATTCTGATATCGATGCACAGCCGTTTTTACGATTTCATCCGAACCAACCACGGTTGGTTATTCACCGCTTTCAACATATTTACTTTTTTGTGTTGTATGGTATTTCCTATCTGGTGTGGATATTCTACGATGACTTTGTAAAGTACTTCGCTAACAAAATCGCCCCGCACATGAAACCCATGACGCTGTCAGTAAAAGAACATATCATTTTCTGGACAACGAAAGTCTTGTATGTAACCGCATTTGTTGTAGTGCCCATGCTCATGGTGGGTTGGCTTCCCGCACTGGTTGGCTTTATCGTAATGACTTTTGTTTGTGGGTTGTTCATCAGCATTGTATTTCAGTTGGCTCATGTGGTTGAGATAAATCATTTTCCTTCCGAGAAAAAAGTGGTAGGTGACTGGGCATTACACCAATTGAGCACTACTTCTAATTTTGATACGTCTAATAAACTTTTGTTCTGGTTACTTGGCGGATTGAACTTTCAGGTTGAACATCACCTTTTCCCTAAGGTGAGCCACATTCATTATGCTAAGATCAATGCTTTGGTAAAGGAAACATGCCGTGAGTTTAATATTAAGTACAACGAGTACAGCACCATGTTTTCTGCGATGGCATCGCATATCAGTTATTTGCGTAAAATGGGTGTTGCCTGATTTAAACTATGTCAATGCGTCAATTAAAAATCAGTAAGCAGATCACCAACCGCGAGCAACACTCGCTCGATAAATATTTATCGGAAGTATCCAAACTGGAAATGATCACCGTTGATCAGGAAGTAGAATTGGCGCAGCGAATTCGCGAAGGAGACCAGATAGCACTTCAAAAATTAGCAAAGGCGAATTTGAGATTTGTTGTATCAGTGGCCAAACAGTACCAAAACAATGGGTTGACGTTAGGAGATCTCATTAATGAAGGCAATGTTGGTCTTATCCGTGCAGCCTCGCGCTTTGATGAAAAGCGGGGATTCAAATTTATATCGTATGCCGTGTGGTGGATAAGGCAGGCTATTATGCAAGCATTGGCAGAGCAATCAAGAACGGTGAGGTTGCCACTCAATCGCGTGGCCTCGTTGGGCAAAATAGCTAGGGCATCGGCTTCGTTAGAACAAAAATTTGAACGCGAGCCTACCGCAGAGGAATTGGCCAGTGTTTTAGAAATGACCGAGAGTGAAGTTACCGATAACCGACAACTATCGGGCAGAGCGCTATCGATGAATGCCCCGTTGGTAGAAGGTGAAGATAATTCATTGTTGGATATGCTCTCTGACAAAAACGGTGAAACACCGGACCAACAATTGGTCTTTAGTTCGTTGAAGCAAGAGATTACCCGCTCACTATCTACCCTTACAGTTAGGGAAGCAGACGTTGTTATTTCCTACTTTGGGTTGAACGGTGCATCCGCGTTAACCTTGGAAGAGATCGGTGAGAAATTTTCGTTGACTCGCGAGCGCGTGAGGCAGATCAAAGAGAAAGCCATTCGCAGGCTGCGCCACAGCACAAGGAGCAAGTTGTTAAAATCATATCTATAAAAGAGTTTTGTACTCGTAGGTCTTCCGACTAAGTTTGGGTTAAGTAAGTAGGAGAGGCTTATGGCTTCTTCAATGACTCGGTAACCAAAGTTGCCAATACAATGCTCCACGTTTTTGTTGCAGGTTAATTTGGCATTAAGTATAAGTCGCTGGTAAACTTGGGTGACAGTACGTAAAAATTAACCGCGAAGATTTAAAGTATTTTACGACACTTACCAATTACCCAACGAAGGCAAATAAATTTATCCCTGACGATACTTGTCATTTCCTAGTTGGTTTTATTGCACCTTGCACAAGTTTTGTTCACGTAAGATGTCTTTGCTTACAGGCAGCGAAAAGTGGTATCCTCGGATGAAATCAGTACATGTTAAAAGGTCTTTTTATATTTATCTATTAGCCTATGGTTGTTAGGAGAAAAATAAAATGTCCAGTCAAGCCACTTAAACGCCCGCTTTTGGCTGGTAACATAAAATCAAGTTTGAGTAGATTGCCATTGAGCGTAACATTCATGGCTTGAGTACCGTTAAGTGTAATCGTTTTTAGATCATCGCTGACAACCCACGTACCAGAACTGTTTGCAAAGGCCCGGCTACCATTCACAACACTATAATTGCCACCGGTGTTGCTGCTCCCCTTAGTAAAAACAATTGAAAAATTAGTGTAGAGCGAAGTAAGGTCGCCATCAGTTTCGTTGTACACGCTTTGAGTAACCCATGTGTGGCCCGTCAGTGACGATAGGAAATTCTCTTTCGGGCTTACATTGTTTGTTTTGCTGCAGCCCAACAGGATGACGGCAAAGACGCAGATTTGAAATTTAGTTTTCATAATACTTGGTTGTGGTGTGCAGTTTATTGTTTGATCATTTTCATAACCGTTTGTTTTTCATTCGTACTCATCTGTAACAGATAGAAACCCTGCACTAGAGAGGAAACATCAAGTGATAACTTACTACTAGTGATAGATGAAGAGGTATGCTGCAATGCGCGCCCATTGGTATCATAGATTGTTATCGTTAGGTCACCTTTCCATTCGTTGGTTAACTCTATATTGACTTTATCGTGAACGGGGTTAGGGTATAGGGTGGTGCCTGAAATCTGCGTTGGCTCTATCCCCAGTACTACCTGAACTTCGGCCTGTAACGTGTCAATCAATTCGGCCCCGTGTACATCGGTTAAAGCAAATGCGAGGTGGGTTTCTCCTGCCGAATTTGGCCTGACGATGAAACTGTTTTTTGAAGCAAACACATCTACAATAGCGGATGAACTTGTGATCGTGTAGGTGATGTCATCGCCATCAGGGTCTGTGAAAAAATTATTCAGTGCAAATTCATCCAGCGAGCCATCGGCACTGAGCTTGATTGTTTTTGAAGTTCCAACAAAAACCGGTGCGCGATTGGTGTGCGTTATCTCAACATTTAATGTGAGTTGACTCGCTGCATCGTATTGATCTTTTGCATTGTAAACGTAATTGTAAATGCCGGCACTTCCGAATGTTGGTGTGAGTGTAATCGTCATCACACTTCCGTCAAATGTGGAGGATACATTCGCGTACGTCTGCGCAGGATTTACGGTGAACGTGTTTCCTTCCGGATCTTTCACGGTCACTTTCAATGTGAGTGTACTTCCTTCCGCTACTGTAATCTGGTCGGGAACATTTCCAAACTTCGGAGCATCATTCAAATGAAGTGTTACAGGAATATGTACGATCGGGGTGACCGGATCATTTGTTTTCATCACCACATTGGCGATCTGATCTCCACGCTGCGCAATGGTTCCATCAAAGTGAAGTTGGATGGAAGATGAGTTGCCTGCACTTACTGTACCCGATTGATCAGATGTGATTTTCAACCATGATAGATCAGCAGCAGTTTGTTCACCTGCAAACATCATCCAACCGATGGTTTCAAAACCACTGATCAATTGAAGATCACCCCAAGCACCTTCGTCATAATACATGTATCGGTTGCTTACTGTTTCAGAATCAGTGAATGCACCTTGTGGATAATTCAAACCAAATGGATAGGTTACAATCACATAGAAGTTTTCATTCGGATAAATGAGTGCTGGCTTATCCAACGCTATTTGCTGGAACGAACCTGAATTATCTGAGCCGGAGCCGTTGATTGTCAAAGATCCCTGGCCAACTTTTATTGCATCTGCCACCGATGTTCCGCCCGCTCTTACTTCTACGGTTAGAGTTACCGATGTAGCCGTTTCGGTTCTAGCCCATGTTTCAACATGCGACAAATTAAATCCGGAGGTGCCGGCATTGTATTGCGTTGCGATCACCACGGGTGAACCGCCACCTGTTCCGATGAACGTATCGGGTTTGTCTTTTGAAGTATAAGTTATGGTGCGGTTGTACGAACCACTTGCTGTCGCTACTGGTTTGATTGAAACTTCTCCGGGGAATTGCTTCAATAAATTCTTTGACGCACCTGACATTTTTTCTTTTGCCGTGCCGCCAGGAGCAACTCGTCCGTAATCAATACTGAGTTCGTAAGTCAAATCAGATTGACCATTTGAGTTATCAAACGCGATACTTTGATCTGCCTGATCAGTTGGTAAATTCATATTCACAACAACAGCAGTCGAATCAATATTAAGTACAGGAGGATTGAACGCATTTCCTTTCAGGTTGATATTCACATCACCTATACTGGTTGTGAGTACTGCGTTGTCCGTAAAGCTTCCCACGGATGTTGGTGTAAACGCTGCACGAATCTTCAGTTCGTCACCGGGGTTGATCTTGAAGGTTGGAGTAGTCCAGGCCCAGGGTGAATACAGATTGCCGATGTCAGCCCATTGCCACTCCGGTCCGAACCAGCCATCTACCAGCGCCCACACTTGTAAGCTCAAGCCTTGTGTGCCATCAGTCATCTGCATCCAGTTGATCTGTAGCGGAGCAGCACCTGTATTTGCCAACTTCACATCTTTATAATTTGCGTTTGGATTTCCATATTGGTCGTAGGTTATCATCTTCTCACCAAAGTCAACAGTGTTGTCAATATCAACAACAGCATCTCCAAGCACGGTGAGCTGAACTGGCTTTTCGAGCAGCTCGCTACCGGGCACATTTGTTTTGATCTTTAGAGAATTGTTGTAAACGCCACCGTAGATATTTTGTGCGTTAATTTTAATCGTGCCAGACAGAATAGCATTAGCAGCCACGGTATGCTTGTTCGCGGGCATCACAATGTAAGCAAGGCCACTTCCGTGATCAAGGGCTTGATGATCGGAAATAGCGACCGCATTGTTTTTGTTCTGCTGCACACCCACTGCTGAGAATGCGGAAAGAACATCACCACCTTCTTCTACCTTGTACTGGAATTTCATGGTGCCATTCCTGAATATGAATACTTGCGCAGAAATTCCGCCACCCATTCCAAAATTGTCAACCAGGTAGCTCCACGTGATGATTACTTTGTCATCGTAAGCTTGATAAAAGATTCCGATATCATCTTTCGGATAGAAGACCGTGTTGAATCCACCAAAGCACCAGTAAGGCATGATGAAGGTTCCATCCGTGTATTTGGTTGGAATGTTGTCAGTGAAGACTAAAACATCCGGATCTTCATCGAGCGAAATGATTCCGTTGTCTCCTACTTTTATTTTTGTGTACGTCTTTCCATAATATTCAAATGGGAAAGGAAGTGTTACATCTCTCCAATAATCAGCTTTTTCAAAATTGGTTGCAAACGGAAGATGAGTTCCTGTTTTGCGAATATCTATCCACTGATAGAAATCTCCGTTGTTATGTTTATCGAAAGTATAAGTAGCATCCGGAATGGTGCTTGAACTCGTGCCCTTGGGCGCTTGATAGGTGAGCCACTGATCTCCGGTCACCACCACTTCCAATTCTCCGAGTCCCGGGTTTTGAATGTTGAAAGGAATGCTTACCGAATCGCCATACGCAAGCTGTTGCGTGATCGGAGAGAGGTCAACATTGATCTTCGGAGCATCGACTACATTTCCGGAAACGTAAATGGTATCATACGTGCCGTTGGTGTAACTGATGTTGAGCCAATCCTCTAATGAAGCCAATGTGTTGGTCGGAACAGTAACGGTGTATTTTTCATACATGCCTGGCAGGATAGTAGTGGGTTGTGTTCCGGTGAGTGTGAACTTGTTTTTAATAAACTTCATACTCTTGACACCCAACTTCGCAGTACCTGGATTTTTAAGCACAAACTGACTTGACTTCACTGCACCTTGAAATACATTTCCGAATGCGATGGTGTCCGTTGATAACTGCGGAATTGCCTTTCCTCCAGAAGTAATGTTCAACTGCACGAGTGCTTGCTTCGCTGAGTTGGCCGGATCATTACTGATAAAATTGATGTAGCGATTCACCAATCCTTCTGAGAGCGATGCCGTGTTCATCGTCACATTCACAACAGACGAACCTCCCGGAGAAATAATTCCTGAACCATTTGTGATTTGCGTGATGATGTTGGGGCCTGGATAATCGAACCCAAGTGCAAGGCCACTGTAGATGTTTGCAACGGATTGATAATTGTTCAGCAAAATCCCATCCTGATGATCCAATCCATCCATCAGAATATTCAGGTAATCCGCAGTGAAGTTGTCCATTTTATCATAATAGAAGCGGATATTTCCATTTGAAAACAATACCATTTGCGCTGTCATGG